>JAFNVD010000094.1 GCA_017383785.1 Peptococcaceae bacterium
AACCTATGACAACATGTTTAAAGCGACAATGAATAAAGAATTGCTTGGAAAACTTGAGGCTTTGTTTAGAAAACCTTTGGTAATTTATTCTGAAGAACTCTTGCAAGAAATGGATAAGCTTTCACCGGAAGCAATGGAAACATTAAAGCGTTATCTGAAGAAATGGAATATGACAATGTGACTACACCAAAAACTATAGTAAAAAAGGGATTACAAATATTTTTGCAATCCCTTTTCTTGTGCGTATATCAAAACCAATCTTCCTCTGCACAACTGTGATATAATTCATCCAACCGTCGCTCTAATTCTTCTACTTGCCGAAATAATTCCATCACCAAATCTATTAATGCTTTTCGTTCTTCCTGCAAATCACGAATTTTCGCTTCCACTACTTCATATCGACTTTTATAAAATGCCATACCACTCCCTCCTGTCATCATACTATATGACAAAGGCAAGTGATTTGGTGAGCAAAAATGAATACTATTATAGTTTTATACGAAATTTATATTTTTGTCCACAACAAGGTGTATCATCATACGTTTTAAAGTCTGCAGGCACATCAATCAATGCAATTTTTTCTGCCCCTAACAACTCGCACGTGCGAATTGATGCATAATTGTCAATATCGCATGTGATGTCCAACTGCGTCATATTAGCACGTTTGGCATAATCGCACATTAATTTACACGCATGTACTGCATAGTGATGCCCTCTATAATTTTCATGGATAGAATATCCTACATGGCCTAATATTTCTGTATTCACACTGTCACCTAAGCGCAAGTCACAATTGCCAATCCAAGTGCCGTCTAATAAACGAATACGAAAAAATAGGATTGGCATGTCGCCCATATCTTTATGCCCGGTTGGTAAAAGTTTTTGTAAAGTCAGTTTGATTACTTCATCGCGCATTCCATCTAATTCGATCATCTATTCACCCCATTTTATTTTATTCAATTCTATATAATTCCTTTATTTTCACTGAAAATGATAGTATAATGGTAGTATATAAAATCAAAGAATAACTGTCAATGTGCCAATTATTCTAATATATACTTGTACTAAATATGGGGAGATTTTCTATGAACACATTAGAAGCGATTTTTTCCAGAAAAACTATTCGTTCTTATACTGAACAATCAATAGAACGTGAAAAGCTTGAAACAATTATACGTGCCGGTAACCAAGCGGCTATTGCAGGGAAATTAGAATTTGTGGTGATTACCAATCGCAATATTCTTGACCAAATTCAAAAAGAAGCAAAAGCATTCTTTCTCCGTTCCGGTGTTGAAAAATTGGTTATGCTCGCAAGCAATCCGAACTACGAAGTATTGCATAATGCTCCGGTAGGTATTGCTGTTGTTATTTCAGATACCACTGATCCACATGCAAGTAAAATGAACGCAGAAAACACCGGCTGTGCTGTACAAAACATGCTCATTGCCGCTACTGAGCTTGGCTTAGGGTCATGTTTCGCAGAATCTGGTTCTGTAGCATTTACCAATCCGACCATCAAAGATGCAATTGGTATTTCCAATGATAAAACCGTGTCTGCCATCGTAACATTGGGTTATACTGAAAACACCACACCTGCTGTAAAACGCAATGCGGATAATATTACTTGGTGCGAATAGTAGATTCTATTCTTTTTTATCAGTATTATTTTATAAAAAATCGCTGTCCATTCTATCATATGGACAGCGATTTTTATTTGACAATTGTTATTACATTTTTACATATTGTACTGCAATGCAACCAGGCCCACCCTGTGTGATAAAGGCTGGAGATAAATCTAAAATTTCTACTTTAGCTTTAGCAAAGGTTTCACGCATTACTGCTGCGATTTCTTGTGCATCTTTTTCAGCTCTGGCATGAGAGATAGAAATCAGGTACCCTTCCCCTACATTACGTTTTTCCAACTGAGATTTAATATTTTTTGCGGCACCTTTAATCGTACGAGCAACGCCATGAATGCTTAATCGTGTGCCTTCTTCTACCTGCTCCATAATTGGTTTTACATTTAGCGCTGATGCAAATTTTGCAGCCACCGGGGTCAAACGACCACCTCTGCGCAAGAAATCAAAGTCTTGAACAATCAGATAGGAATGACAATTATCACGACATTCTTCTAATGTACGCAAAATTTCTTCCATAGTTGCACCGGCATTTGCCATAGAAAGTGCTTTTTCTACCATATAACGATGGGGACCACACAGTGTACGTGTATTGAAAACTTCAATATCATCTTTATTGTCAGCAATTTCTTTTGCACCGCAAGCACTCTGATAAGTACCGGACAACCCATGGGCCATTGCAATATTCAGAATCTTTTTCCCTGCATGCGCTTTAAATGCTTCTACATATTCACCAACCGGAGGCTGAGAACTTTTCGGAATACCACCTTTTGCAATTTTTCCATAAAAATCATCCATATCTACTTGCAAGTCGCGATAGTCTTCATCCATAATATTGACACACAGCGGCAATACATCAATGCCCATTTCCTTGCCCTCTGCTACTGTAATCAAAGTCGAAGAATCTGTAATAATCTGAACCATAGTGTTACCTCTCACTGTATCTATAAATTCTTTCGTTAACACATCAGATTAATCTAGTTTTCAATACCACATCATCTAACTTTCGTGTATTAACAATCCAATCATATCACAATTGTTAAGAAAAAGAAACAGTTTTTCTGCAAATTATACAACAGAATTCCTTGACAATTTTTGCATGGATGTTTGTTTTCATTTTTTATTCCGTAATCGAATGTGCTAGGCTCCACTCTTTCATAATACGACCTTCTTTTAACAATTCGTGCATTTTTTCAGCATCTTTGCTCTCTAATGCATCTCTATACTGCTGTAGCGAATCAATAATACGTTCCAATTCAAATTGTAATGCAGGTTGGTTCATCATAAATAATTCTGTCCACATGTCTTCATTCAATTTGGCCACACGAGTCAAATCTTGAAAACTGCCTGCACTGAAACCGCTTTCTTTTCGCATTGTAGGACTTTTAATATATGCACTGGATACCACATGGGCCAACTGTGAAGTAAAAGCAATGGTTGCATCATGTTCTTGTGGTGTTGTATATACCACCCGGCCAAATTTTAATTCACGCGCAAGTTGTTCTACAATCTTTTTCGCCTCATCAGGCACATATTCAGATGGCGTAAGGATAATACTCGCACCTTTATATAAATCGGGGATCGAATATGCAAATCCGGAAGACTCAAGTCCTGCCATTGGATGGCAGCCAATAAAAATAACACCACGTTCTTTTAAAATACTATCCACTTCTGACACAATTGCTTCTTTTACCCCGCCGGCATCAATCACAATACTTCCCGGACGAAAATACTGCTGATTTTCTTTGATAAAGTCAATAATCCCCTGTGGATGTAAACAGATGATACTTAAATCTGCTTCCCCCAATTCTTCCGGTACAATTGCTTTGTCTATAGAATCTGTTAAAAGCGCCATTTGTACAGACTTACTGTTTAAATCACGCCCTACACCTAAACAAGTATGCGATGTATATTGTTTTATTGCCTTGCAAAAGGAACCACCAATCAGCCCTAATCCAACTACTGCAATTTTCATAAATTATCACCTCGAAAATATTCTTTCGTAATTTCCTAATTCACCTTGCGTGTGCCTTTATTTTTTTCCTCACTTATAACTCCGTTTCTTTCTTCTTTCAATCTTCTGACATTAGCACCGGTATAAAGCATCCACCACAAAGTTACTGCTGTGGCAATGCCATAAATCACCGTCCAGTCGGCAAACATGGTAAACCCATAAAACGGTACCGCCACAATAGATACAAAGGCTGCTGAGATAAAACCACCGGTACCCATTAGGCGTAGCACAAATCCACAAGCTGCAGCCATGCATAATAAGAGACTCATTACATAATATAGTTTGGAAAGTACATTGTTGCTTTTATAAATTACAATAAACATGCTCCAGAATAAAATAAAGAACAATGTTGTTAAGAAGCTGTCAAAGCCGGCGGCACCACCCCATGCTGCACCATTTGCATTTACCACAATACTGCTGAATGCAAGCACAAGCATTGCTATAACGCCTGCTACGGTATGTCCGGTACCTTTATTTTGTTTTACTGATTGCTTTTTCATTTGTTTTGTCATAATGCTATCTCCCTACATTCATACTATTACCATGAATAGTTTCGATTTATTATAGCATAATTCATTATCTATGTATAGAACAACTCCCGATGGAATCAACCATCGGGAGTACACATTCTCAGTTTTTTATTTTATTTTGTCAGTACCTCTTCTAAAATTGGCATAAAGCTGTCAATTTCAGCTTTTGTAATGGTGAGTGGTGGTACAAAACGTAATACATGGTCACCAATGCTATTTACCAATACTCCGCGTTTTAAGAGTTCGGCTGTCGCATCTTTAGAGGAACCAGTCAATTCACAGCCAATCATCAAACCTAAGCCACGCACTTCTTTGATAATCCCAGGATGACGTTCTCCAATAGCACGTAATTCTGCACGGAAATATTCACCTGTTTCCTGTACATCTGCTAGGAACATTTCATCCAGCAAAATATTGCAGGCCGCCAACCCTGCTGCTGTAGCAATTGGGGTACCACCGAAAGTACTAGCATGATCACCAGGCTGGAAACAATCCGCTACTTCATTTTTTGCAACAATGGCACCCATAGGTACGCCATTGGCAATAGCTTTTGCAAGAGAAATAATATCAGGCACAATGCCAAAGTTTTGGAATGCGAACGGTTTTCCGGTACGACCAAGTCCTGCCTGAACTTCGTCTAAAATCATTAAAATACCATGTTTATCACATAGTGCTCTAACACCCTGCATATATTCTATACTAGGTACATTAATACCACTTTCACCTTGAATCGGTTCTAACATAACCGCACATGTTTCCGGACGAATTGCTGCTTCCAGTGCTTCTAAATCTCCTAATGGTACTGCCGTAAATCCTTCTGGCAATGGCATAAATGGCTTCTGATATTTTTCCTGTGCCGTTGCTGCTAAAGAACCTAACGTACGACCATGGAATGATTTCTGCATCACTACAAAATGATATTTCTCACCATTTCCCCACTTACGAGCTAATTTAATAGCGGCTTCGTTGGCCTCAGCACCGCTATTACAGAAAAAAGCTTTTCCAAGACCACTTTTTTCTACTAAAAGCTTTGCCAAATTCACTTGATTTTCTATCCAATATAAATTAGAGCAATGAAGCAGCTGTTCACTCTGTTCTTTAATTGCCTGAATCACCGCCGGATGACCATGACCCAATGAATTTACTGCAATCCCTGCTACCAAATCTAAATATTTGTTTCCATCTAAATCCCACACATAGCTGCCCTCACCTTTGTCAATGACAATTGGCAGACGACCATATGTGTTCATAACATATTTCTGCCCATCAGCAATCACTTGTGCTGTTGTTGCTTTCATAGTACCGTCTCCTTCGTTCTGTCTTCTATTCTTTTACCACCATAGTGCCGACCCCTTCATCGGTAAACAATTCCAGCAGCATACTATGATCAAAACAGCCATCTACAATATGCACACTGTTCACACCACCACGAATGGCATCCATGCAGCAATCTACTTTCGGAATCATACCGCCACTGATTACCCCATTTTGTTTGTATGTTTCTGCTTTATCAAACGTTAATACAGAAATCACTTGTTTGTTGTTATCCTGTACACCATTGATATCGGTCAGCATAAACATTTTATCTGCCTGTAAACTTACTGCAATGCTTCCTGCTGCATAATCTGCATTGATATTGTACACCGCACCATCTGCATCACAGCCGATTGGAGAAATTACCGGTATAAAATCATTCTTAATTGCATGGTTTAGCAACTCCGGATTAATAAAATCCACTTCCCCTACATAGCCTAAATCAACATCTTTTCCATCTACGCTGGTATGTTTTTTCTTGGCTATGATAGTATGACCGTCAATCCCGCTAATGCCTACGGCTTTTCCGCCCAGCTTTTGAATCAAACCTACAATTTCCTGATTAATTCGGCCTACCAATACCATCTGAGCTATATCCATGGTATCTTTATCAGTTACGCGCAAACCATTAATAAACTGTGGTTCTC
>JAFNVD010000095.1 GCA_017383785.1 Peptococcaceae bacterium
ACTGAGCAATACGGCAGGGCTGGATGTAGTGGATTATCTGGTGCAGCATCGTAATGCGCCGGATGCTGCATACTGTATTGGTAAGGGTAAGCTGACAGAGTTGTCTACTTTGTGTGCAGCCCGTGATGCAGACTGTGTCATTTTTGATCATCCGTTGTCTCCGTCTCAATTGCACAATTTGACCAACGCATTGGATGCCAAAGTGCTGGACAAAACCATGCTGATTTTGGATATTTTTGCACAGCGTGCACGAAGCCGTGAAGGGAAACTGCAAGTAGAATTGGCGCAAGCCAGTTATTTGCTGCCGAGACTTTTGGGGCAGGGGGTTAACTTGTCTCGTCAGGGTGGCGGCAGTAAAAGCGGCGGTGTAGGTACTAGAGGTCCCGGGGAAACCAAGCTGGAAACAGACCGTCGTCGGATTCGTCAGAGAATCCAGATGATTCAGGATGAATTGGGTGAGGTGCGCAAGCATCGTGAAGTGCAGCAGAAAAATAAACTGCGCAACAACTTGCCATTGGTAGCACTGGTAGGCTACACCAATGCGGGGAAATCTTCTTTGCTGAATGCGTTGACCGATGATGAGATTTATGTGCAAGACCAGTTGTTTGCTACATTGGATCCTACCACCAGAGCATTTTATTTGCCAAATGGCACCAAAGCACTGCTGACAGATACGGTTGGGTTTATCCGTGATTTGCCGTCTCAGCTGATTACGGCATTTAAAGCTACTTTGGATGAGCTGCAATATGCCGATTTACTGCTGCATGTGATTGATATCAGCAATCCAAACTTTGAAAATCAGTTGGAAGCGGTGGAAAGCATTTTGCGACAGCTGAAATTGGAAGAAAAACCACGCATTTATGTATTTAATAAAGTGGACCGTCTGGAGACATTGCCTCCGATTGTGGCACATTTGGAGCGTGAAAGCTGTATCTATATTTCTGCGGCTACCGGTCAGAACTTGAATGAGCTTTTGGCACTGATGGAGCAAAAATTGGTGCAGAATGTTACTTGTGTTGTGACATTGCCTATGGATAAAGCCGGTCTTGTGAACCAGGCTTATGCATCGGGGCAGGTAACAGAGCTGGAATATACCGATACTGCGGTACAGTTTGTATGGCATGGGCGTCAAGAAGCATTGCCACATGTACTGGCACCATATACAGAAATAAAATAATTATGAACTACAAGCAGGAAAATCCTGTTAAATATAGAATGGAGTATAAGGAAATGAATGAATATTTTGCAAGTTTGAAAGATAAATATAACATTAGCGATGGGTTGATGGCCGAAATCCGTAAAGCGTATGATGCAGTGCAGCCATACTGGCAGCCGGTAAGCAATAATACTTGGACAGCGCAGATTAAAATTCTGAATGCATTTCAGAAACATCAGGCAGCTGATTTCCATCTGAATGGGTCTACCGGTTATGGCTATGGTGATACCGGCCGTGATATTTTAGAATTAATCTGGGCTGATATTTTCCGCGCAGAAAAAGCGTTGGTACGTTCTAACATTGCTTCCGGTACTCATGCATTGGCGCTGTGTCTGTTTGGCAATCTTTTACCGGGTGATACGTTTGTATCCATTAGCGGTATGCCATATGATACATTGCAGACCATCATTGGCCGCAACAAAGAGCCGGGTACATTGGATGAGCTGGGGATCATTCACAAAGTAGTGCCATTAACAGAGGATGATAACTTTGATTTTGATATGATTAAAGAAACTGTAACACCGGATACCAAAATGGTTTGCATTCAGCGTTCTCGCGGATACAGCTGGCGTAAATCTTTGACCATTGCCAAAATCAAAGAAGCCATTGACTTTGTGAAAGCTATCAATCCAAATATCATTGTATTTGTAGACAACTGTTACGGTGAGTTTGTAGAGTTGGTAGAACCACTGGAAATCGGTGCAGACTTGATTGCAGGGTCTTTGATTAAAAACCCGGGTGGCGGGCTGGCACCACGCGGTGGGTATGTAGCAGGCCGTGCTGATTTGGTAGATCGTGCTTCTGCTCGTTTAACTGCACCGGGTATTGCAGAAGATGTAGGCTCTGCACTTGACTTCAACCGTTTGGCATATCAGGGGCTGTTTATGGCACCGCTGATTGTAGAACAGGCGATGAAAGGTGCAATTTTTGCTGCACAGCTTTTAACTCAGCTTGGGTATAAAGTTTCTCCTGCAGCTGATGAAGTACGTACTGATATTATTCAGGCCATTGAAATGGGTGCTCCGGATCCTGTACGCTGGTTCTGCAGAGGTATCCAGATGGCATCTCCGTTGGATGCCCATGTAACTCCATACGATTCTGAGCTGCCGGGATATGATGATCCTGTAATTATGGCAGGCGGTACTTTTGTACAAGGGTCTTCTATTGAGCTCAGTGTAGACGGACCAATGCGTGAACCATACATTGTGTATATGCAGGGTGGTTTGTCTGTGTCCCATGTGATTGCAGGTGTGGTAGCGGCTGTAGGGCAAATGGAAAAAGGTTTACAGAAATAATATTTGAAAATATATAGGTGAGGCGTAATCTCGTGAAAAAGAAAATTGGTTTATTATTTGGCGGCCGTTCCGGGGAGCATGAAGTATCTCTGGTGTCGGCAGGCAATATTGCAAAAAGCTTTGATACAGAGTTGTTTGAAATTGTACCGCTGTTTATTTCTCGCAGCGGTAATTGGTATGGGCCAATCCCGGCAGAAGAAATTGCTACTGCAAAAGAAGAACAGTATGCAGATTTACAGGTAATATTGGCAGCACAGCCGGGCGGTATTTTATTGTCTGCAAAAGATGGTCATGAAATCTGCCGTTTAGATGCTGTATTCCCAATTGTACATGGTACTTATGGTGAAGATGGCGTTACACAAGGACTGTTAGAATTGGCGGATATTCCTTATGCCGGTGCAGGTGTAACCGGGTCTGCAGTATGCATGGACAAAGTGGTAATGCGCAAAATCCTGGCATATCACAATATTCCACAGGTGCAGTTTACCACAGTGCTGCGCAGTCAGATTGAACAGGATATGAACGCTGCTATTCAAGCAGTAGAATCTGTGTTGGATTATCCTGTGTTTATTAAGCCTGCCAATGGTGGCTCCAGTGTAGGTATCAACAAAGCAAAAGATGCGAATGAATTGGCAGAGGCGTTGCGTATTGCAGCCAAATATGACCGTAAAGTATTGGTAGAGCAAGGCGTTACTGTACGAGAAATTGAAGTTTCCGTGATGGGGAACGAACAGCCAATGGTGTCTCAGCCGGGTGAGATTTGCTCCAGCAATGAGTTTTATGATTACAAGGCCAAATATGTTGATAATAAATCTGTAGCAGTTATTCCGGCAAATTTACCGCCAGAAACCATTGTGCGCATTCAGGAATTGGCAGTGGAAACTTATCTGGCTTTGGAATGTGAAGGGTTTGCCCGTGTAGACTTTTTCGTAGAAGAAGGTACAGGCAATATTTACTTGAATGAAGTAAACTCTTTGCCGGGCTTTACTGATATCAGCATGTATCCAAAAATGTGGGAACAGGCCGGTATTTCTACTACTGAGCTTTTAACCAGACTGATTGCTTATGCGGAAGCACGTCACGAAGATCGCAAAAAAAATTCCATAGACTGCTAATGTTCTGATTGACATACGAACATCTGTACGATATAATGAAAACGAAAAATGCATAACCACATAAATTAATCTTGGAGGATTTGTTATGGCAGATTATAAAAATAGCCCAGACCGTGCAGCGGCACTGGAAAATGCATTAAAACAGATTGATCGTCAGTTCGGTAAGGGCACAATTATGCGCCTGGGCGAGCAGGAAAAATTAGAAATGGAAGTCATTCATACAGGTTCTATTGCACTGGATAGCGCTTTGGGTGTCGGTGGGGTGCCAAAAGGCAGAATCATCGAAATCTATGGTCCTGAGTCTTCCGGTAAAACCACTGTAGCACTGCACATTGTAGCAGAATGTCAGAAAGAAGGCGGCATTGCGGCATTTATTGATGCGGAGCATGCGCTGGATCCTGTATATGCCAAAAAAATCGGTGTAGATATCGATAATCTTTTGGTATCACAGCCTGATTACGGTGAACAAGCACTGGAAATCTGCGATGCATTGGCACGCAGCGGTGCAGTAGATATTATTGTAGTGGACTCTGTAGCAGCATTGACACCACGTGCAGAAATCGAAGGTGAAATGGGTGATTCCCATGTAGGCTTACTGGCACGTTTGATGTCTCAGGCACTGCGTAAAATGACTGCAAACATCAGTAAAAACAACACTACCATGATTTTTATCAACCAGGTACGTGAAAAAATCGGCGTAATGTACGGTAATCCGGAAACTACTACCGGTGGTCGTGCGCTGAAGTTCTTCTCCTCTGTACGTATGGAAGTACGTAAAGGCGAAGCGTTAAAACGCGGCAGTGATGTGGTAGGGAACCGTACCAAAATTAAAATTGTAAAAAATAAAGTGGCTCCACCATTTAAACAGGTTGAATTTGATATTATGTACGGTGAAGGGATTTCCAACGAAGGCAGCATTATTGACGTTGGGGTAGAGCTTGAAATCATTCGCAAAAGCGGTGCATGGTATTCTTATGAAGGTGAAAAAATCGGTCAGGGTCGTGACAATGCTAAAGAATACTTGAAGGCTAATCCGGAAACTCGTGCAGAGATTGAGGAAAAAATTCGTCAGCACTCTCAGGCAATCGGTATGCTGGTAGAAGTACAGGATGATGACGACGATGACAGCTTTTTTGAATAATCTCATGTAACGATACAACGGAGAGGGTTCTGTGATGCAGAATACATTTGAACACGATAATGAGGCAATACAGACTCATGAGTTGGAGATTGCCAAGCAAATGGCGTTAAAGTTTGTTTCGGCACGTATGCGCACAACCCATGAAGTGATGGAGTATTTGCAGAAAAAGGGCTGTACGCATGAGCAGGCTCGGGCTGCAGTGTTATTTCTGAAAGAATATCAGTATCTGGATGATGCGCTTTATTGCCGTGCGTGGATTCATGACCGCATCCAATTTCATCCCTGTGGTCGTCAAAAAATGGCGGCAGAGCTGCGCAAAAAAATATCTGACAGCCGATTGATTGCTGAAAGCTTGGATGCGTATTTTCCTTATGAGGATGAATTGGCATTGGCAAAAGCTGCAGCAGCACAAAAAATGCGTAATCATACCGGCAAAAAACAGCTCTCCAGAGAACAGCTTTCTCGATTTTTATATACACGTGGGTATAGCGGCAGTATTATTGGGGAAGTATGCGGGGAAATTAATTTTTTATCTCAGTCTGATATTGAAGAATTTTCGTGGCAAGATGATTTTTAACAGGCTAAAATGACGCTAAAATACAAACTCCTACTTGACAGGTGCAATCATAAACTATACAATTATTAGATGAAAGTCTTTTGTTGAAATTGCACCTGTTGAAGCAGGTTGTATATATAAAATTGTGGTAAATGTATATAGAGAGTTACGATAAACTGCAGATTTATATATTGGGATAGATAAAACAGTTGAAATCTGCCCTAGGGAGGGGTGCTGTACGCTTCAGCGCCGATATATGTGGGGGCAGCGCTTTTTGACGGTGTCTGTTTTATTGTGGGCAATTTCGGCAAATCGAGTATTCGATTTGCTTTTTTTATTGGCAAAAGACGCCTAAATTATCAGGTATGTTTATGTTTTTATGAGACTTGTAAGAAGAAAGGAGGAGTTCACAGTATATGACTGAGATTTTATTTGTTGTAATTGCTGCCGTAGTTGGTATTGCAGTTGGATATATTGTGAGAAAAACAGTAGGGGAATCTAAAATCAAATCTGCCGAAGCAGAAGCAGCCCGTATTATGGAGGAAGCTACCAAAAATACTGATGCAATCCGCAAAGAAGCGATTTTAGAAGCCAAAGATGAAGCACATAAAATTCGTAACGAAGCGGAAGCAGAAGTAAAAGAACGCCGTGCTGAACAGCAGCGTTCCGAAAAACGTCTGATTCAGAAAGAAGAAGCGTTAGATCGTAAAACAGAAGCTCTGGAACAGAAAGAACTGAGCATGCAGAAAACCGAAGCACAGATTGAAAAAATCAAAGCAAGTGTAGAAGATTTGTATGCACAGCAGTCTGCTGAACTGGAACGTTTGGCGAATTTAACCGCAGAAGAAGCACGTGAACAGCTGCTGAATAAAGTGGAAGAAGAAATTCAGCACGAAACAGCTGTGATGATCAAAGAAATGGAAGCGCAGGCAAAAGAAACTGCTGATAAAAAAGCGAGAGAAATTATTTCTTTAGCGATTCAGCGTTGTGCTGCCGACCATGTAGCGGAAACTACCGTGTCTGTTGTAGCACTGCCAAACGATGAAATGAAAGGCCGTATCATCGGGCGTGAAGGTAGAAACATTCGCACATTGGAAACCTTAACAGGTATTGATTTGATTATCGATGATACACCGGAAGCTGTAATTCTGTCCGGCTTCGATCCAATTCGTCGTGACATTGCTCGTGTAGCACTGGAAAAACTGATTGTAGATGGTCGTATTCATCCAGCACGTATCGAAGAAATGGTAGAGCGTGCACAGCGTGAAATTGACCAGAAAATCCGTGAAGAAGGCGAACGTGCATGTTTTGAAACAGGTGTGCATAACCTGCACCCTGAAGTAGTAAAACTGTTAGGTCGTCTGAAATACAGAACCAGTTATGGTCAGAATGTATTAAACCATTCTATCGAAGTTGCGCATTTGGCAGGTATGATGGCTGCTGAGTTAGGCGTAGATGTTCAATTAGCGAAACGCGCAGGTTTGTTGCATGACTTGGGTAAAGCTGTTGACCATGAAGTAGAAGGTCCACACATTTCTATCGGTGCAGATTTGGCAAAACGTTACAGAGAGTCCAAAGATGTTATCAATGCCATTGAGGCTCATCATGGTGATGTAGATCCGCGCACTGTAGAAGCAGTTTTGGTATCTGCAGCCGATGCAGTATCCGCTGCTCGTCCTGGTGCACGTCGTGAAACACTGGAATCTTATCTGAAACGTCTGGCGAAATTGGAAGAAATCGCGAACGAATTTGATGGCGTTGAAAAATCCTTCGCTATCCAAGCCGGTCGTGAAATTCGCATCACTGTAAAACCGGACAAAGTAGATGATGCCGGTGCTGTAAAACTGTCTCGTGATATTGTAAAACGTATCGAAAAAGAACTGGAATATCCGGGTCAGATTAAAGTAGTGGTAGTACGTGAAACACGTTCTGTAGACTACGCAAAATAATTGCATGTAATATCTATTGTTACACAACCTCTGTTGGGCATGAATTGCTCAGCAGAGGTTTTTTGTTTTAGTATTTCGCATATAGTTCTATATATTCTGAAACTTTTTTCAATCAAATTACATCCATATATTAGAGGTTGGTTGAATAAAGTGAACATGCTATAATAAAGCACATTATCTGACACCGGAAAGGAGCTAATCATGAAAAACAGTGAAAAACACAAAGCAACATTTGTAACGAAAATAAAAACAAATTCAATCATAAAAACAGTGAGTGCTGTTTTGTCAGGAATTATAATGATTTCATCTTGTTTTCCCGCTCATGCTGCTACAAATGAATTGAAATTAATTAGTACATCGCCCATAACATCGGGTGTAGTGCAGAGTAACTACACTTGGGATATATCTGATGGCATGGTAAAAGCATCTGTATTGGAAATAGACCTTACCAATCCTTATGTGGAATTAACGATTGTACCGGGGCAGGGGAAATTTACACAACGTGCTACGGTAAGTGATATGGCCAACAACACCAATGCTATTGCTATGATCAATGGGGATTTTTATAATACAAGAGCAGAAGGGGCGCCAATTGGCACTACTGTGATAGATGGCAAACTGGCATCCAGTCAGTCATATTTGACAGGGGTGTATTGTTTAGGGATTACAGCTGATCGCACTGCTTATATTGATGCATTTTCATTCTCGGGTACAGTGGGTAACCGTTCTGGTGCTGTCATGGCGCTTTCCGGCCTCAATAAAACAGTGTACTGGGAAGAAACTAGCGGTCAGCATAGTCATATAGATAAATTGCATTTGTATAATGACTTATGGGGTGGTACAACGCGTGGGATTGATACCTATACCGGTGTACCAACCGAATTACTTGTAAAAGATAATCGAGTAATCGATGTCGCTATTGATGGTGGATTTGATACTGCGGTGCCGGAAGGTCATTACATTGTGCATGGTGATGGCAAAGCAGCAGAATTTCTGAAATCTAATTTTACGATTGGCGATAGTATTTACATTGAGTACAACTACGAACCTGTGAAGGATTGGAGCCTTGTTATTGGCGGGCATGGCCTCTTAGTGGATGAAGGACAGATGGTGCCATACACCAAAGATTTATCTGCATTGGGCGGCGTGCGTGCTAGAACAGCTGCAGGTATTTCTCAAGATGGCAAGAGATTATATTTAATAGCAGTAGAAGGTCGAACAGCAGAAAGCAAAGGCATTACTTTGGGGAATCTTTCATTGTTATTGACAAAGCTAGGTGTATGGAAAGCAGTTAATCTGGACGGAGGCGGCTCTACTACCATGGTGAGCAGGCCTTTGGGAGAAACAGAACGGGTGCGTGTGATACATCCGGAAAACAATGGTGTGGAGCGTAGCGTTGTAGAAGGGTTAGGGATTTATTCCACAGCTCCACAGGGAACTGTACTTGGTATTTCCATCAGTGGCAGCCAGACATTATTTATAGGGGAGACAGCAGAGTATAAGCTGCGTGCATATGATCAGTATTATAATCCTGTAGATCCGACAAATACGATTTTATTGACAGAAAGCACCGGTTTAGGGACACTTTCCGGCAATACATTTACTGCAGAACAAACGGGGACAGCAATGTTACATGCAAAAAGCAGCACATATACAGCTGCACTTCCAATCAAAATTGTCGGCGGTGACAGTGTGGAAACGATTACATTGGATATAAACCATCGTGATTTTGCGGATGGAAGCACACATCAGCTTAGTGCGTATGCTATTTTGAAGGATGGTACGGGAAAGCCGGTAGATCCAAAAGTGTTAACATGGAGTTTGGAAGGATTTGACGGTACTATTGATGAAAATGGTGTCTTGACAATTCATTCGTTGGAGAGAACATATACCGGTACAGTAAAAGCTTCTTATGATGGTGTGGAAACATCATTAGAATTAAAATTTGCTGAGTTAGAGACCGTGAAATTAACTTTAGATTCTACGACATTATGGATAAATGATACACCGTTAGAAATGGATGTAGCGCCTTCTATCGTGAATAGCCGTACCATTGTGCCAATCACGTTTATAGCCGATGCATTGAATGCACAAGTAGAGTGGGACGGAAAACTGCGCACAGCTTATGTAGCATACAATGATTCTCTTGTAGAAATTATTATCGATGCGACGGAACTGTATGTAAATGGCGAAGTGGTAGCGTTGGATACGCCTGCGGTTATAACAAACGGACGCACTATGGTACCGTTAAGTGCAGTGGCCGGTGGACTGGGTTTGGATGTGTTTTATGATGCAGAAACCAGAAGTGTCATCATTGTGCAGCCTGAACAGAATGAATCGTGAGGATTTCATAATAGAATCAGTGAATAGAGGTTGTAATTCTGCATCTGTTTGCGGTATAATGATACAAATATCATTATGAGCTGAACGGAGGCATAACATGTTTGATTATATTTTGTTAGCATTTTTTGCAGCGTATTTGGGACTGAAATTTGCGCAAACCAGAGCAACGGGATATTTGTGGTTTTTGTTGCCATTATTGCTGGTGGTAGGGCTGAATGCAGGCTGGGCAAACCATTTTGGCGAAGCATTCTTTGTAGTATATCGTATTGCTACAATTTTGTCTTGTGCATTAGCAGGGTATATGTATTATCGTGATTATCATAAACGGAAAGCTGATGCTATTGCTGAAAATACCAAGAAACGCAAAGCTCAGGAAGAAAAATATCGTGCACAGCAGTCAGCCAAAGCAACAGCATCGAAATCTTCACAAGATACAAAAACAAACAAGAACAAAAAGAAATAAGTATATTTTGCTGTATGAGAGATCGGAAATTTATCCGGTCTCTTTTTTTATTTCGACTATCACCATTCGACAAATTTCACACACCATTGGATTTATAATAGGATTGTCGCTTGTAGAGCAAATGCGAGGTGCTGATTGTGACGATTTATTTAGATGAAATCTTTGTGATTAATCTTTTAATGGATGCGTTCATGCTATGGGCCACGGGAAAGTTGTTGCAACGGCCTGTACCAGTTTTGCGGCTATTGATATCAGCCATACTCGGTGCAATATATGGTGTTATCATCTTTCTACCTGCTTGTATTTGGATGGCAGATGGGTTGGCGAAAACCATATGTGCCTTGTTGATGGCATGGTTTGCTTTTGGTTGGGGTAACTGGCGAATGTATTTAAAAACGGTAATCTATCTGTATTTGGTTAGTTTTGTACTGTGTGGTGCTACCATTGCATTGATGTATTTCTTTGGTCAGCAGATTGTACAGACCTGGAGCGGTATTGCATTGATTGAAGTAGAGTTTCGTTTTATTTGGTTGGTAGGTGGTGTGATTCTCGTATTATTTATTGTACAGCTGTTGCACAAAGCCATACAAAAATCTATGGAGCATTCTGTACAAATCGCAACGGTAACTATTCGATTGCGAAATAAAACGGAGCAGCTTCGGCTTTTGGTAGACAGCGGCAATTGCTTAACAGATCCGATTAGCGGAGTACCGGTGATAGTTGTACAGATGAAGTGTGTACAGTCTTTGTTTACCGATGCAGAATTGCGGTACATGGAGGTGGGGGCAGCGGATGCAGTATTGCGACTGCCTGATTTATCTGATCGGCTTCGGTTACTTCCGTTTCAGACGGTGGGGTATCGCGGATTAATGCTTGGCGTTCGTTTAGATGAATTGCAAATACAGGCGTCAAGTATGCAAGGAATGTCTACAGTGAGAAAAGATGTCGTAATGGCATTGAGTCCGCAGCAGTTTGTATCAGACGGCAGCTATCAAGGTGTGATACCGCCACTGTTATTATAAATAGGCATAGATTAAACTACACATGGAAAAGGGTGAACGTATATGAAACTGATAGAACGAATGAATATTCTGAAAGTATGGATGTTTCAAAAACTACGTATGGAGGAGCCTGTGTATTATGTGTGTAACGGTGACACGCTGCCATATCCTCTTACGGCAGAAGAAGAACAGCAATATCTTAAAGTCCTTTCTGAAGAGTCGATTGCGAGTGCCCAGGCACGTACGATGTTGATTGAGCATAATCTACGTCTTGTGGTATATATTGCACGCAAGTTTGAAAACACAGGCATTCCTATGGAAGATTTGATTTCAATCGGTACCATTGGGCTAATCAAAGCAGTCAATACTTTTGATGGCAGCAAGAAAATCAAATTGGCTACCTATGCATCTCGTTGTATCGAAAATGAAATTCTGATGCAATTAAGGCGTACCAGTCGTATGCGATACGAAGTGAGTTTAGATGAGCCGTTAAAAGTAGATTGTGATGGGAATGAATTACTTTTATCCGATGTGATGGGGACCGAAGATGATGCTATTTATCAGCATTTGGAGAAAGATGTGGATTATTCTTTATTGCGTATTGCCATGGGGAGGTTGACGCAAAGAGAACGTGTCATTGTGGAGATGCGGTTCGGATTAAGTGGCAGAAAAGAACGCACGCAAAAAGAAGTAGCAGATTTGTTGGGCATTTCTCAATCATATATTTCACGACTAGAAAAGAAAATTCTAGGGCGTTTGCAGCGTGAGTTTCAGAAGCTGGAGTGATGTGAGATAAAATCTTTGGTTGCATATCATCGTATTTACCGATACAATAATAAAAAGAAACGGTTTATGAAAATTTCGGGAGGTACGGTATGTTTCAGCCAAAACAATATCATTCACTTATGATTTACCATGCCAACAATCTAGAGCGAGAACAAGGCATTGTGCACGGGTTTAGCAGTCGTATCGGAGGATACAGTGGAGCCCCTTATCAGGGATTAAATTTAGGGCTTACTTCAGGGGACAGAATTACAGATGTGCAGAAAAACCGTATTGCGTTTGCCGGTGCATTGGGTATTAAACCTGAACAAGTTGTTGGTGGTATGCAAGTGCATGGTACAAATATTGCTCGTGTCACCAGAG
Organism: Peptococcaceae bacterium; assembly: GCA_017383785.1. Lineage (GTDB taxonomy): Bacteria > Bacillota > Peptococcia > Peptococcales > Peptococcaceae > UBA7185. The sequence continues at coordinate 12,226 of JAFNVD010000095.1, forward strand.
CAGATGGAGGAAAAGGTTTTTTATCTGCAAATACTGCATTGCCTGATACCGATGGACTTGTTACAAATGAGCGTGGCATTGCACTTATGACACTGTATGCAGATTGTGTACCGGTATTGTTTTATGATCCCTATGTACAAGTGATTGCGGTATGTCATTGTGGTTGGCGCGGTACGGTAAATCGCATGGCTGCCAAAACGGCAGGCGTAATGATAAGCGAATATGGTTGCAGCGCAGAGCATATATTAGCGGCAATCGGACCTAGCATTTCACAACAATATTACGAAGTGGATGACGGAGTGCTGACACAATTTCGCGAAGCATTTTCTTTTGCAGATGAATTGATACAGCCTACGGATGAATTGCACGGCAAAATAGATTTGTGGAGAGCCAATCAACTGCAGTTAGAAGAAATCGGTTTATTACGAAACAATATCGAAGTCAGTGAATTATGCACATATGAAAATGTTGATCGGTTTTATAGTCACCGAGCAGAACATGGTATCACCGGAAGAAATGCAGCATTATTGATGTTGAAATAAAGTGAAGGAAAATAAATTTACGAAACCCATTGAGCTTTTTAGATAAGTATGCTATAATACATGTATCAACAAAATTTATGATTGGCGGGAGTGATAAGTATGTTAGCAAAAGATATTATGACAAAAAATGTGGCTGTAGTAACAGCAGATACCACGATTGATGAGGTTAGCAGAATTTTTGTAGATAAAAATATCAGTGGGCTGCCTGTAGTAAATCAGTACAATAAGCTGATTGGTATTGTCAGTGAAGGCGATCTGGTATATAAACAAAAACCTGTACGTGCACCAATGTTTATCAATTTGTTTGATGGGCTGATTCCTTTGGATCGCAATGCATTCCACGAAGATATGAAGCGTATAGCAGCATATCAGGTAAAGGATATTATGAGTGCTCCTGCGATTTATGCTTATGAAAATACACCAATCAGTGAGATTGCAGAAGTAATTATCAATAAAAAAATCAACCGTATTCCAATTGTCAATGAAATTATGGAAGTGGTGGGGATTGTATCTCGTCATGATATTGTGCGCAGTATGGTGATGGAAGCCGATGCTGCGGTCGATGAAATAGAATAGTATCGTATAGTTGCTGTAACGAAACAAATTTGGTTCGTTGCAGCTTTTTTTATATGCATTATGGAGGAAGTGTGATAAAATAAATCGTGTATATTAAAAAGTTTATAATCGAGTATACAAAATGAAGAAGGTATGAGTATGGATGAGAAACAGACTGCTGATGATTATCAGAAATTATTGAATTCTGCATTAGATTTAGGCCACTTGCTGTTAGCCAACGGTGCAGAGATATATCGTGTTGAGGATTCTATTCAGCATGTATTGTATGCTTATGGGGCAAAACATGTGGATGTTTTTGCGATTACCAACAGCATTACTGTTACAATTACATTGGCTGATGATACTTGTTTTACACGTTTGCGTCGTGTCTATTCCCGTACCATAAACTTTCAAGTGGTGGAACAACTTAACGATTTAAGTCGCTATGTATGTGCTAATCGTCCGTCGGCAGAGGAGTTCAGCAGAAAAATTAAAGATATTCGTAAATTGCCGGTGTATTCCGAGCCGATGATGATAGCAGGTTTTGCTGTAGTATCTTTTGGATTTACACTGATGTTTGGAGGCACATTGCAAGATGCGTTGATTGCGTTGTGTGCGGGTGCTTTGGTGCGTGTCATCGTATATGTTATGGACCGATTGCACACAAATGGTTTTTTTATCAACTTGCTGTCTAGTTTTGTGGTAACGTTAATCGGTATTTATGCGGTGAAGTATGGTATTGCGCAGAATAGTGATATGATTATTATTGGGACATTGATGACATTGGTACCCGGTGTAGCAATTACCAATGCCATGCGAGATGTTATTGCAGGTGACTTGATGGCCGGCACTATGAGAGCTGTGGAGGCACTTTTGATTGCGCTGGCACTTGCCATCGGTACCGGTATTGTCTTGATTTTGACAGGAG
>JAFNVD010000096.1 GCA_017383785.1 Peptococcaceae bacterium
GATGAACCGGCCATTGACTTAGGTATTATTGCTGCCCTCGTTTCCAGTATGCAGAATCGTCCGATTCTCGCAGATGCTGTGGTAATGGGCGAGGTAGGGCTTACCGGAGAGGTACGTACTATCAACTTTTTGGACAAGCGTCTGATTGAAGCAGAAAAAATGGGGTTCCGTGTGGCCATTGTGCCGCAGGGCAACTTGAAAGCGGGGCAGAAGTTCCCGATAGAGGTGAAAGGCGTACGCAATGTGGGTGAAGCGTTGCGTGTACTATTAGGAGGCGCGTAAATTGGAGCGTATTAGTGGTAAAAAAAATGAATTGATTAGTCTGTTGAAAATGACTGCACCGGGCACACCGCTTCGCGAGGGGCTGGATAATGTGCTGCGCGCCAAAACAGGTGGTTTGATTGTATTAACTGATGATGAAGCTATTAATGAGATTGCATCGGGCGGGTTTATCATTGATACACCGTATACACCGGCGAGTATGTATGAGTTGGCCAAAATGGATGGTGCCATTGTACTGAACAAAGATGCTACCAAAATCGTTCGTGCCAATGCTCATCTGAATCCGGATCCTGCTGTGCCATCCAATGAAACAGGGATGCGCCATCGTACTGCTGAAAAAGTGGCTCGACAGTTGGATGTCATGGTAATTTGCATTTCTCAGCGTCGTAATGTAATCACTTTATACAAAGGCGATATCAAATATTACATCAAAGAAAGTACTGTAATCATTGACCTGGCAAATCAGGCATTGCAGACACTGGATAAATATAAATCTGCATTTGATAAAGCGATGAACAACTTGAATATGCTGGAATACGACGGTATGGTGACCATTACTGATGTAGCCAAAGTGCTGCAGCGTGCCGAAATGCTTTCTCGTGTAGAAGAAGAACTGAGCAAATATGTAAGTGAGTTGGGTATCGACGGCCGTTTGATTGAGATGCAGATGGAAGAATTGACATCCAATATTGGCCGTGATGAAGAATATACCATTATGGATTATGAAAATTGGAATGATGAACGTTCTGTAGAAGAAATTCTGGAACGCTTGCGCAACTTGAAAGAGGCAGATTTACTGCATCAAGAAGTGTTTGCGCGTGAGTTGGGCTATGATCCTGTTAAAGAACAGGACTTACTGCTGCCGACAAAAGGTTATCGTTTATTGTCCAGAATCCCTCGACTTCCTTTCAGTGTTATTCAAAATATGGTAAACTATTTTGGAAACTTCAATGCCATTCAGATGGCAACTGTAGAAGAATTGGATGATGTAGAAGGGATTGGGGAAACCAGGGCGAAATCGATTAAAGGCGGTTTGAAACGCATGCGTGATCAGATTTACTCCGAATTCCACTGGGTATAAATTTACAAATATTTTACTGTATATGCACAAGGTATTTACAATATGTCGGTAGAATATAAATAAAAAGAAGATGATTTTGTTAATATTTCTTAAAGATTGCGTGTTATACTAATATAGCATAGATATTATTGTAAGGAGGTGAATCAGATGAATGAAGGATTAATCAAAAAAATTGTATGGCTTCTGTTTACTTTGTTAGGCGTGGCTTTGGTGATTTCTATCGCTCCTGCATTGACAATGCTGCTGATGGCGCAGTTTGGAATGAGCACAACAATGGTATTGGCCATTGAAATTGCACTGGCATTGGTACTGGCATTAATCAGCTGGTTGATTGCAGGTCCATTGGTACGAGCAACCATGAGCGCCACAAGAAAAATGGAAGGCAAACTGCAGAAAATGTCCACACAGGATTTACTGAGTGGAGCTATTGGTTTAATTATCGGACTTATAATTGCATTCTTTATTGGGAATGCGGTGTCCGGTCTGCCGATTGTAGGTACAGTGATTGCGGTATTTGTATACTTGATTTTTGGCTATCTGGGCTTGAGCCTTGGTGTCAAAAAACGTGAAGAACTGGTAGCCTTTATTAGCAGTCTGGGCAAAGAAAATAACCGATTTAAAGCCAAAGGTAAGACGAGAGCAGAAGGGTATTGCAACATGCCTAAGGTTTTAGATACAAGTGTTATTATTGACGGAAGAATTGCTGACATTTGTAAAACAGGGTTTGTGGAAGGGCCGCTGGTCATCCCAAACTTCGTATTAGAAGAATTGCGCCACATTGCCGATTCCTCTGACGCATTAAAACGCGCCAAAGGTCGTCGCGGGCTGGATATGTTAAATATTATCCGCAAAGAGCTGGATATTGAAGTAGAAATCTCTAGCAGAGATTATGATGACATTGCAGAAGTAGACGACAAACTGGTGCGTTTGGCCCAGGAATTGTACGGCTGTGTCGTAACCAACGACTACAACCTAAACAAAGTAGCTACGCTGCAAGGGGTAATCGTACTCAATATCAACGAACTGGCCAATGCTATCAAACCGGTAGTATTGCCGGGTGAGAAAATGGTAGTTACCGTTGTAAAAGACGGGAAAGAGCAGAATCAGGGTGTTGCGTACCTGGATGACGGTACTATGATCGTAGTAGAAAACGGTCGCCGCTTCATTGGGGAAACCATTGAAGTAGAAGTAACCAGTGTTATTCAGACCAATGCAGGCCGCATGATTTTCGGCCGCCCGGTAGAAGAATAAAATTGCATGAATCGTATTACCCAATCCCCGACAGGAGCCAATCTTGTCGGGGATTTTGTTTAAAAACAATTGCATTTCACCTGTAGAAATATTATAATAAATTAGTTATGAACACTGAAAACAGTTATTGTGGAAGGTGATGAGCAAATGAACAACACTGCAGCGATTATATTGGCGGCCGGCAGCGGTACGCGTATGAAAGCAGGGCAGAATAAATTATTTTTGGAGCTGAACGGCAAAGCTGTGTTGGAGTACACGGTGGCTGCATTTCAGCGTTCTCGTGCAGTAGATGCGATCGTGATAGTAGCAAAGGCTGAGGAATTGGAGCGAGTACAAGCTATGATACCGCAGCAGTTGTATGACAAGATTATTGCCTATACAGCCGGTGGCAAAGAACGTCAGGATTCTGTGCTGTGCGGTCTTCGTGTGTTACAAGCACAGGGGCAGTATGACAAAGTCATGATTCATGATGGAGCCCGTCCTTTTGTGACAGATGCTTTGCTTGAAGATTTGCTTGCACAATTGATGCCGGGCATGGGTACCATTGCAGGGGTACCGGCGAAGGATACCATGAAACGTGTCAATGCAGAAGGGATTGTCCTAGAAACACCGGTGCGCAGTGAATTGTGGAACATTCAGACACCGCAGTGTTTTTATACAAATGAGATTTTAAGCTGTTATGAGCGTGCGCTGGAGGAAGGATATTCCGGTACTGACGACGCGTCCCTGGCGGAAAAATACGGACTCTCAGTGCGGGTTGTACCGGCTTACTATGAAAATATCAAACTCACCACACCGGAGGATTTGGATGTGGCGGAAGTATTTCTGAAGCGTTTGCATATGGAATAGATGAGGTGATGACTATGCGAGTTGGGTTTGGCTATGATGTGCATCGTCTGGTAGAAGAGCGTAAGCTCATTTTAGGCGGTGTAGAGGTGCCATACGAAAAAGGCCTGTTAGGTCATTCTGATGCCGATGTATTGGTACATGCACTGATGGATGCTATGCTGGGTGCGGCAGGTATGGGAGATATCGGACGACATTTTCCCGATACCGACAATCAGTACAAAGGCATTGACAGTATGCTGCTTTTAGAGAGAGTAACACAGCTTTTGCATGAAGCGGGATATAAGGTAAATAATATCGATGTAACGGTAGTAGCACAGCGGCCAAAACTTGCCGGTTTTATTCCGCAGATGGTGACTAACATTGCCCGCGTTGTAGGGGCAGAGGAATCTATGGTGAATGTCAAGGCTACCACCACAGAAAAATTGGGATTTGAAGGCGAAGGGTTAGGCATTTCTGCTTATGCAGTGTGCACCATCGCAGAAAATAAATAAATTTAGATATATTTTGGAGGAATGAATCGTGGAAAAATATAGAGTACGTTTTGCACCAAGTCCAACAGGCCCGCTGCATATCGGCGGTGCTCGTTCCGCTTTATTTAATTATTTATTGGCTCGTAAAAGCGGCGGTGAATTTATCGTTCGTATCGAGGATACAGACTTAGAACGTTCCAGCAAAGAATCCGAAGTAAATATTCAGGAGTCTTTGGCTTGGTTAGGCTTAGATGCCGATGAATCCGTATGGGATGGCGGCAATTTTGGCCCATATCGTCAGACAGAACGTTTGGATCTGTACAAAAAATATGCTGATCAGTTATTGGCTGAAGGAAAAGCTTATTATTGCTACTGCAGTGAAGAAGAAATCGAAGCAGAACGTGCTGCACAGATGGAAAAAGGCGATATGCCAATGTACAGCGGCAAATGCATGCACTTAACTGCTGAGCAGAAAGCGGCTTACGAAGCAGAAGGTCGCAAACCTGTTATCCGTTTGCATGTACCACATGGTGACAAACTGGTAGTAGACGATGCGGTACGCGGCGTGGTTACATTTGAATCCGATGGCGTTGGTGACTTCGTTATCGTAAAATCCGATGGGATCCCTACTTACAACTTTGCAGTAGTAGTGGATGACCACTTGATGGAAATCAGCCATGTTATCCGTGCAGAAGAACACTTATCCAACACTCCACGTCAGATTGCAGTACACAATGCACTGGGCTGGGATGTGCCAAAATATGCGCATATTTCTCTGATTTTAGGGGAAGACCGCAAAAAAATGAGTAAACGTCACGGTGCTACATCTGTAACACAGTACGAAAAACTGGGCTATCTGCCAGAAGCAGTATTCAACTTCTTAGCATTACTGGGCTGGTCTCCTGGCGGCGAAGAAGAAATTCTGACCAAAGAAGAAATCATCGAACGCTTTACTTTGGAAGCAGTATCTAAGAGCCCTGCTGTATTCGATATGGAAAAACTGAAATGGCTGAACGGTCATTACATTCGTCAGAGCAGTATCGAACGCTTAGTAGGTCTGGCAATTCCTTATCTGCAGAGTGAAGGCTATCTGAAAGACGAAGTAACAGAAGCCGATGTACAGTGGGTAACATTGATTATGCAGGCTCTGCAGGAAAAAATCCATACCATCAATGATATCGGCGAATTCATGCACTTATTTGTTGGCGAAGATATCACCATCGAAGATGAAGAAGCCAAAGAAGTACTGGCTGATCCTGATGTGCCAACCGTAATCAATGCATTGAAAGAACAATTGGCGGCTCTGCCTGAATGGAATGCAGAAGATGTGAAAAAAATCTTCAAAACCATCAGCAAAGAAACCGGCTTGAAAGGCAAAAAAGTATTTATGCCAATTCGTGTAGCGCTGACAGGTCAGATGCATGGTCCGGATTTGCACTTCATTATCCCTGTGCTGGGGCCTGAACTGGTAGCAAAACGTCTGCAGAAAACGGTGAATATGTAATGGGTGGGCAAACAACAGCCCCGCAGTCTATGCATGTGCGTCTGATGACAGAGGCGGATTGGCCTCAGGTGGCTGCTATTTATGAGCAGGGGATTGTCAGTCATAAGGCTACATTTGCACAACAAGCACCGGAATATGCAGTTTGGGATGCCGATCATCATCCGCATACACGCCTGGTAGCCGAAACGGAAGACGGGATAATCACCGGTTGGGTGGCTATTGCTCCGAGCTTTGCTCGCGCTGTGTACAACGGTGTGGCTGAAATTAGCATCTATATCCACGATGCATTTCAGCATCAAGGTGTGGGCACTATGCTGTTGGAAGCTGCTCATACAGAAAGTGAGCGCAATGGTATTTGGACATTAGAAGCATTGATTTTTGCCGATAATGAGCCAAGCCTTAAGCTGTTCCGCAAATGCGGTTATACCGATTTAGGTGTACGCAAACGCTTGGGCTATGATACAGTGCTGCAAAAGTGGCGGGATGTGGCCATGTTAGAACGGAGAAGTCCCAACATTTGAGTGCTAGATTGTGCTTGACAATGTCTGTTAAATTGCATACAATACA
>JAFNVD010000097.1 GCA_017383785.1 Peptococcaceae bacterium
AACAGGAACTAATCACTTTCCCTGTGACTACAGCTATCGGCGGCTTAATGAACTATATTGTTACCGCTGACAGCAAAAGCTTCCAGCCAATGAACGTAAACTTCAGCCTTATTCCACCACTGGAAGGCAAAAAAATCCGCAACAAAAAAGAAAAAAATGCGATTATTGCACAAAGAGCATTAGATGATTTGGCTGCATTCTTAGAAACAGAACAAATTTAAACAATTTGTAGGGGCCTTTGCCCCTACATTTTTTATTGTGTTTTTTTTCATAACCAAGTAAAATAGAAAGCGAAATGAGGTGAACCCCATGGCACATACATTTGACACATATTTGCAGGAATTTCTAAACTGGCTGCAGAATGAAAAAACGTGTTCGGTAAACACCATTACTGCTTATCGGAAAGATTTGGAGCAGTTTGGTGCATTTTTAGAACAGGAAAAGCTTTCTGTAGAAGATATTACCTATCGAGAACTGCGATTCTATATGGCATCTTTACAGCGCAATCAAGAACTAAAGAAAACGACACTCAGTCGTAAAACCGCAGCATTAAAAAGTTTCTTCAAATTTTTGAACAGAGATGGCCTGATAGAACATAATCCGGCCGATCTACTTTCAGCACCGAAAAAAGAAAAGCATTTGCCATCGGTAATCACGGAAATAGATATGGTTTCGTTTCTGGATGATCATTTATCCGGTGAAAATCCGGCACAATTGCGTGATAAAGCAATTTTTGAGCTGTTATACAGTTCCGGGCTTCGTGTATCTGAACTGGTAGATATTGATGTCAGTGATATTCAAAAACAAAAAGGAATTTTGCGTATCATCGGGAAAGGCAGCAAGGAGCGTATCGTACCGGTAGGAGAACAGGCACAATTTGCTATCGAACGTTATTTGGAAAGCGGAAGAAGTTTGTTATTAAAAAACGCGAAATCAGAAGATGCCGAATCGGCATTGTTTTTAAATCAGCAGGGCGGCAGACTTACCGTCCGCGGTGTACAGTATTTGTTAGAACAGTATATCAAAAAAGGGGCACTAAAATACAAAGTGTCTCCCCATGCGTTTCGCCATACGTTTGCTACCCATCTTTTGGATAATGGGGCGGATTTACGCGTAATACAAGAGCTGTTGGGCCATGAAAGCCTATCTACTACGCAAGTATATACGGAAGTAAGTCGCAGTCATCTGCAACAGATTTATATGAAAGCTCATCCACGTGCATAATATACGCATTGGATGCTAGGAGGATTTATATGACAACAATTTTAGCAGTCAAAAAAGACAACCAGGTTGCCATCGCCGGCGACGGTCAGGTAACCATGGGGGAAAATGTAATTATGAAACACTCCGCCAAAAAAGTGCGGACCTTATATCATGGCAAAGTGGTAACCGGTTTTGCCGGCAGTGTCAGTGATGCCATTACTTTGTTTGAAAAATTTGAAAATCATTTAGAGTCTACCCACGGTAACTTAACCCGTGCCGCTGTACAAATGGCCAAAGAATGGCGCGGTGATGCGATGATGCGCAATCTGGAAGCGATGCTTATCGTGGCAAATAAAGACGAACTTTTAGTATTATCCGGAAATGGTGAAGTCATCACACCGGACTTTGATACGGTAGCCATTGGCTCCGGCGGCAGTTATGCATATGCAGCAAGTTTGGCTTTGTTGCAGAACACCGACCTCAGCGCTGCGGAGATTGCCCGTAAATCTCTTGAAATCGCCAGTGAGATATGTGTGTATACCAACAGCCATATCACCGTTTGTGAAGTGAAAGAGGAGGCTTAGAAACGACATGGAATATTTACCGCAGGAAAGTTTAACCCCTCAGCAGATTGTATCTGAGCTGGACAAATATATTATCGGACAAAACGATGCTAAAAAATCTGTAGCGGTGGCACTGCGCAACCGTTATCGCAGAAGTCGTCTGCCGAAAGAAGCGCAAGAAGAAATCAGTCCAAAGAATATTATTATGATCGGGCCTACCGGTGTAGGGAAAACCGAAATTGCCCGCCGTTTGGCCAAACTGGTACGTGCTCCGTTTGTAAAAGTAGAAGCGACTAAATTTACCGAAGTAGGGTATGTAGGTCGTGATGTAGAGTCTATCGTTCGTGATTTGGTGGAAGTAGCCATTCGTATGGTGAACGATGCCAAAATAGAAGGTGTGGAATATCAGGCAGAAAAACTGGCAGAAGAAAGATTGCTGGATATCATGGCACCATATCCTAAGAAAAAATCTGCCATGCCGAATCCATTTGAAATGTTCTTCAACAATGGTCAAAACAGCAACAACACATCTGCTAACAATAATACCTATGATGCAGATATGCAGGCCATCAAAGATAAACGCGAAATCTTAAAACAGAAACTGCGTCGTCAGGAACTGGAAGAAGACATGATTGAAGTGGAAGTAGAAGATACCAATGCCATGAATGATATGTTGGCCAGTATGGGGATGGATGATTCCAACGGCAACTTTAGCGATATGATGGGTGGCTTTATGCCGAAAAAAATGAAAAAACGCAAAGTGACTGTAGAACAAGCCCGTAAAATTTTGGCGCAGCAGGAAGCAGAAAAGCTGGTAGATTTCGACGAAGTAAAACAGGAGGCCATTCAATTGGCTGAAAACCACGGCATTATCTTCCTGGATGAAATCGATAAAATCGCAAGCAAAGGTTCCAGTCATGGGCCTGATGTGTCTCGCGAAGGGGTACAGCGTGACATTCTGCCAATCGTAGAAGGCAGTGTGGTAAAAACCAAATACGGCAATGTGCGTACCGATCATATGCTGTTTATTGCAGCAGGTGCTTTCCATGTAGCCAAACCTACTGATTTGATTCCTGAACTGCAGGGTCGTTTCCCGGTAACCGTACATTTAGAAAGTCTGACAAAATCCGATTTGGAGCGTATTTTGCGTGAACCGGGCAATGCGTTGCCAAAACAGTACGCACAGCTTTTGAAAACAGAAGGGGTAGAGCTGGTATTTACCGATGAAGCCATTACACGTTTGGCAAGTATCACATACGATATGAACGAACAAACAGAAAACCTGGGCGCAAGAAGATTGCATACCATTATGGAACGCCTATTGGCCGATATCATGTTCTTTGCCAGCGATTATCAAGGACAGCAGTTTGTCATTGATGAAGCATATGTTAATGAAAAGTTGTCTGACATGATTGATGACAGAGACTTAAGCAAATTTATGTTATAAAAATTTTTGAAAAAAATTTCAAAAAAACAGAAAAAAATTCTTGTAATTCTATTAACGATGTGATAATATATCACAGGTGCAAATACACACATCATGTGATTCTGCGGGGAGAGCCAATAAAAGGTTCCTGCAGAAGATGATCGTGGTGGAGGATGCAACAAATAAAAAATCTAATTTATGAGAGGAGGTGTCCGAAATGGCAGTAATCTCTATGAAACAGTTATTAGAGGCTGGTGTACATTTTGGTCATCAAACAAGACGCTGGAACCCTAAAATGGCTCCTTACATCTTTGCAGAAAGAAATGGTATTTATATCATCGACCTGCAGAAAACAGTAAAAAAAGTGAACGAAGCTTATGAATTCGTTCGCGAAGTAGCAGCAGCAGGCAAACCTGTTCTGTTCGTTGGTACTAAAAAACAGGCTCAGGAAACCATCAAAGAAGAAGCTCTGCGTGCAGGTGAATTCTTCGTTAACGAAAGATGGTTGGGCGGTATGCTGACAAACTATCAGACAATTGAAAAACGTATCAAACGTTTAAACAAACTGGCTGAAATGGAAGCAGACGGCACATTAGAACTGTTAACCAAAAAAGAAAAATTCAAACTGTTGAACGAAAAAGAAAAACTGGAAAGATTCTTAGGCGGTATCAAAGATATGCCTGAATTACCAGGTGCTTTATTCGTAATCGACCCAAGAAAAGAAAAAATTGCTGTTACCGAAGCTAAAAAATTAGGTATTCCAGTAGTTGCTATCGTAGATACAAACTGCGATCCTGATGATGTAGATTATGTTATTCCTGGTAACGACGATGCAATCAGAGCCGTTAAATTACTGGCATCTGTAATCTCCGACGCTGTTCTGGAAGCTAAACAGGGCGAAAGCATGGCTGAAGCTACAGAAGAAGTTGTTGTAGAAGAAGCAGTAGAAGTACAAGAATAATTCATATATGAACATCTGCATAGGGTAACCACTGGTTACCCTATCATTTTATAAAAATTCTATGAAATCCTGTTAGGAGGAATTTTACAATGGCTGAAATTAAAGCATCCTTAGTAAAAGAATTAAGAGAAATGACCGGCGCCGGTATGATGGACTGCAAAAAAGCATTAACCGAATGCGACGGTGACATGGACAAAGCTGTAGACTTTTTACGTGAAAAAGGTCTGGCAAGCGCTGCTAAAAAATCCGGTCGTATCGCTGCTGAAGGTATCGTAGGTTCCTTCATCTCCGAAGATAACAAAACAGGCGTTATCCTGGAAATGAACTGCGAAACAGACTTCGTTGCTAAAACAGACGAATTCAAAGATATGGTACAGGCTATCGCTGCTCACGTAGCTGCTACAAAACCTGCTGACGTAGAAGCTCTGGCTGCTTCTGAACTGAACGGTCAGGCTGTATCCGCTCTGGTTACAGAAAAAATCGCTAAAATCGGCGAAAACATCACTCTGCGTCGTTTCGCTTGCTATGAAACAGAAGGTATCGTAGCTACTTACAGCCATGCTGGTGGCAAAATCGTTACAATGGTAGAATTAAAAGGCGGCGACGCTCAGCTGGCGAAAGATATCGCTATGCAGGTTGCAGCTGCTAACCCACTGTATCTGGATCGTACTCAGGTACCTGCTGCTGAACTGGAACATGAAAAACACATTCTGGTTGAACAGGCTCGTAACGAAGGTAAACCAGACAACATCATTGAAAAAATGGTTGTTGGTCGTATCGAAAAATACTACAAAGAAGTATGCTTAGTAGACCAGGCATTCATTAAGAGCGATGATGGCGAATCCATCAGCAAACTGCTGAAAGCAGCTAACGCTGAAGTTGTTCGTTATGTTCGTTTCGAAATGGGTGAAGGCCTGGAAAAGAAAAACGAAGATTTCGCTGCGGAAGTAGCTGCGCAGATCAAAGGCTAATTGCCATTCGCAGATTGCTTGGTGAAATTTAATCGTTTGAGCATCAATATATTGAAAATTTAAAGAGAACACCCCTTGTGTTCTCTTTATTTATGAGATAATATATAAGTATACCGATACTATCGTGGCAGGAGGCTAAATTATGGAACAGCCAAAGTATAAACGAGTAATATTAAAACTGAGTGGGGAAGCGCTTGCCGGTGAAGTTGGATTTGGTCTGGAAGGCGATGTACTGAATTCTATGGCAGTGCAGGTGAAAGAACTGGTAGAAGCCGGTGTAGAAGTAGCAATCGTAGTAGGTGGCGGCAACATTTGGCGTGGCGTTACCGGTGCAAAACGAGGCATCGACCGTGCGACTGCAGACTACATGGGTATGTTGGCAACCGCAATCAATGCATTGGCATTGCAGGATGCAATGGAGGCAGAAGGCTTAGAAACTCGTGTAATGACCGCAATTGAAATGCGCGAAGTAGCAGAGCCATACATCAAACGTAAAGCAATTCGTCATTTAGAAAAGGGGAGAGTTGTTATTTTTGGTGCAGGTACCGGGAATCCATATTTCTCTACCGATACAGCAGCAGCATTACGTGCAGCAGAAATGGGCGTAGATGCGATCTTAATGGCGAAAAAAGTAGATGGTGTATATAGTGATGATCCACGCACCAATCCGGACGCTATTAAATATGACACATTGCGTTATATCGATGTATTGAGTCAAGGATTAAAAGTAATGGACTCCACAGCAATCAGCCTGTGCATGGACAATAATATTCCTTTGATTGTATTTGACATGATGACCCCGGGCAATATGAAACGTGCTGCTATGGGTGAAAATATCGGAACTTATGTAGGGAGGTAGTGTATTATGATTAACACTGTTAAAATGGACGTAGAAGAAAGAATGAGCAAAACTCTGGCTGTACTGAGAAGCGATTTAGCTACTATTCGTACAGGCGTAGCATCTCCATCTTTATTGGATAAAGTTACTGTAGATTACTATGGTGCACCAACACCAATCAATCAGATGGCAAACATTTCCGTACCGGAACCAAGAATGCTGGCAATTCAGCCTTGGGATAAATCCGCAATGCCACAGATTGAAAAAGCAATTCTGAAATCCGATATTGGTATTACACCAACAAGTGATGGTACAGTAATCCGTTTGGTAATGCCACAGTTGACCCAGGACAACAGAAAAGACCTGGTAAAACGCATTAAGAAAAAAGGCGAAGATGCAAAAGTTAGCGTTCGTAACATTCGTCGTGATGGTAACGATGATCTGAAAGCTTTGGAAAAATCCAAAGACATCACTGAAGATGATAGCAAAGGTGCTCAGGATGATATTCAGAAACTGACTGACAAATTCATCGCTGAAATCGATAAAGTAATCGATAACAAAGAAAAAGAAATCATGACTGTATAATTTGTATTTACACAAACTTTATATATGTTTATGTATAGGCGTTCCAAGTGGGGCGCCTTTCTTTTTTGCTCTCTATAACTTCACATAATCATTGTTATGTAAACCAATATATTATAAATAAAACAGGCACACGGTGTTTACATATGCCTGTTCTGTTAAAAAACTTATTTTGCTGCATCCATAATTTTATACAACAGTTTATATAATGTTTCTGTTTCTGCTTCATCCAGTACATTACACTGTGCAATCTGATTAGGAATTTCAATTGCTTCATCTCGCAAGTTCAGACCTTTATCTGTAATGGTTACTGTCAGGTTACGTTCATCAAATTCGGAACGTTTACGGCTTACCAGCCCTTTCCCTTCCATTTTCTTCAACAGTGGTGTCAAAGTGCCTGAATCCAAATGCAGGATTCTCCCCATTTCTTTTGTAGTAATCTGTTTGCGTTCCCACAGTACCAACATAACAATATACTGGGTATAGGTCAGATCCAGATTGTCCAAAGATGTTTTGTACTGTTTGATTACATCACGAGATGCTGCATACAGCGGAAAACATAACTGATTTTCCAACTTCAATGCTTCATATTTTTTGTCCATAATTCTCATCCTCCAATGGAATTTAATGTGTTCCGTATTATTATATCGCATCATTATAAATAAAACAATCAGATTTTTTTAAATTTGATGCATAATAATAAAATTCGGAATCAAATTACAGAAATATAACGCATTTTAGATAAAAAATATACTACAAATATGACAAAAACGCTCAGAAGCGAAATTTTGCGTTCTAAGCGTTTTTGGTATCTTTTATGAACACTTATATTAAAATTGATTTTAAAACGCTTAGAAACAATTCTCGCAATCCAATTTTCAGTAATTTCAGTGTATTTATGCATTGCATTCTATTTTGGCTGAATTAACTGATATAATGTTGGCGTAAAATGAAATTCGTCCATCAAATTATGAATTTCTTGTAGTTTTTTCTGTTTTAACTGTTTTGGAGTATTGGTTCGCAGTGTTGCACGAATCAAAATATTTTTCGGCGTATGAGCAAAATCTATAAACTCCAAAAGCTGTGTTTTATACCCGCAATATTCTAACAGATTACCGCGAATTGCATCGGTAGCCAATGCTGCAAAACGTTCTTGAATAATGCCATAATTTGATAAAATCGAAAGTGACTCCGGTTTCATTTGATGATTCAATTCATGTTGGCAGCATGGAACAGAGAAAATCATTTTCGCATTCCACTGAATCGCATTGTACAACGCATAATCAGTTGCTGTGTCACATGCATGCAATGTAATCACCATATCAACATCAAACGGAGCTTTGTAGCCATTGATATCGCCTAATTCAAATTTCAGACCGGAATAGCCGTATTTTTGTGCAGCAATGTTACAGTTATTAATAACATCTTCTTTTAAATCTAAACCGATAATCTGTGCATTAATCTTACGAATTTCTGTTAAATAATAATATAAAATAAATGTTAAATAAGATTTTCCACAGCCGAAATCAATAATATTCAAGTGTGTCGCATTAGTATCACGAACAGCATCATCTATCAGTTCAATAAAGCGATTGATTTGACGATATTTATCGTACATAGAACGTACAACTTTACCTTCCTGAGTAAAAATCCCCATATCAACCAACGGCGGGATAATTGTACCTTCTTCAAGAATATAATTTTTCTTGCGATTATGCGTGTTTACGTTACAAGCGCCCGTTGTACAGGCTGTGTCATTGCTTTGCTGTGTTTTCTGCTGAATTTTACGCAATGCGCATTTTCCTTTTTTAGAAATTAACAATGCAAATTCTGTATCAGCAGTCCATGCATTTACCTGCAGATAATGGCCATCTATTAGTTCCATACATTTCTGCAATAGGTCAGATTCATTGATATTTTCATGAAAAACCTGTTTATCTGTATATTTTTCAAATTGAAAATATGTATTTTTTTTGTGAATTGCAATTTTTTTATATGGTTCTGATTTTGACTTTGGATGGCTAATGATGCATTTATCAATAGAATTGCTCAATATTTGTGTAAGATAAGTGTATAATTCACTGTTTTGTTCATGCATAAAGGCATAACTCCTTTTCATTGTATCATTCAGTAGTGTCAATCATGTTAAGTTTTATTCAATATAACACGGAAAGAGAAAAAAGTCCATATAAAAACCGACCGTAATATTACAACAGCATAGCTCGGTCGGTTTACATAATCATCTCATTTAATATTTACGATAGATTATTTATTTTTGGTCATAATCGCATTATAATACTCGATCAAATAACTAAACAATTGTTGATTGGTACTGTACATTTCGCTAATCATCATTTCCATACGGTTTAACTGGTCTGTCATTTTCTGCAATTGATAAGCACAATCATCATAATAAGTAGCTGTACCATTACATCCGCAATTAGATGTCTGATGTTGCGGGTGTACTACCGGCTGAGGTGTATTGTTGCATCCGCACTGATTTGTGCAATCATATACCGGACAGTTATGACTTAGCGGCACCACATCTGCTCCGCTGCACGGATTGTAGAAATGATTGTGTCCGCCATGCCACGTACTACCATTGCTACAACTATCCCATGAAGTGCTGTAAACACCGCGCATTTGTTCTAATAATTGTGCTGCATAATTTAGATAGCTATCCGGAATCACTTGTTCAGCAGAACGCATTGCATCTGCTTCCTCAATTTCGTGTTCGGATTTTGATTGTTCGACATATACTTTGTTTAAATATGCTTCATCCGGCTGTACTTCGTGAAACAGTATATCGCTTTTATTTAGACGAGAACGATGCCCTGCCTGCAGTTGTTCAGCCAACGTTTCTGCTGCCATCGATATTTTTTGGTCTTCGCTCATAACAAATCTCCCCTTCCTTGTTTTAC
>JAFNVD010000098.1 GCA_017383785.1 Peptococcaceae bacterium
ATGCCAAAACCGATTCTGCTGCAAAAGCAGCGCTTGAATTTAAATTGACACGTTATAGTGAAGATTTAGCATATCAAGGCCATATATCTAATATATTGCGCGGAGAACTTGCAACATTAAATCAAATTGACTATACCACAGCATTTGTCTGTACAGAAGGCTATGCAAATGCCACAGAACGGTTAACAAATCGGTTCACGCTATATGGGGATAAATTATGTGATTTGGTAGTTGGTAGACAGGTTCTTCTACCTGGCATCGTAGTGCAGTGCAATAAGGCAGAATATAAAGTATCATTTCCATGGGATCGTGCTTTTGAAATTTATGCACAATGGAATGTAACTATATAATTAAAAAATAAACATCAGATAATAGGAATGGGGAATCATTATGATTTACAAAGAGTTTCAGGATATTAAATTATCGGCATTAGGGATGGGTGCCATGCGTTTGCCTGTAATTAACGGAGACAACAGCAAAATTGACGAAAATGCTGTTGCAGAAATGGTGGCCTATGCCATGGAGAAAGGGATTAACTATTATGATACTGCTTGGGGGTATCATGATGGGCAGAGCGAAGTGGTGATGGGGAAAGTACTGAATCAGTATCCTCGTGAAAGTTATTATATTGCAACCAAATTTCCGGGTTATGATTTGAGTAACATGAATAAAGTGAAAGAAATTTTCCCGAAACAGCTGGAAAAGACCGGTATGGAATATTTTGATTTTTATTTATTTCATAATGTGAATGAAGTCAATATCGATGCTTATCTGGATCCGCAGTATGGGATTTATGATTATTTAATTGAGCAGAGAGATAAAGGGATTATTAAACATTTGGGCTTTTCTACCCATGGCAGTGTTGAAACCATTTCTCGCTTTTTAAAAGCTTATGGTAAAGACATGGAGTTTTGTCAGATTCAGCTCAACTACATCGATTATACTTTGCAGAAAGCAAAAGAAGTTATTGAACTGCTCAACGAGTACAATATTCCTGTATGGGTTATGGAGCCTCTGCGCGGTGGTAAATTGGCTAATATTGATGATAATTATTTGGAACAGTTAAAAGATCATCGTATTAGTGAAACCAAACCTGGATGGGCTTTTCGATTCCTGCAGAGCATTCCGCAAGTAACTGTTACGTTATCCGGTATGAGCAATTTTGAACAATTGAAAGAAAATATTGAAACATTTTGTACTGACGCACCTCTTAATGATACAGAATGGACTGCAATACTTGGTATCGCTGATGATATGATTAGTAAAATTGTTGTGCCATGTACTGGTTGTAAATACTGTACTGAAAAATGTCCGATGGAATTAAATATTCCGGCATTGATTGAATTTTACAACGAATATGTATTTACCGGTGGAGGTTTCCTGCCGGGGATGAAGGTAGGAGCATTGTCGGAGAATAAGCGTCCGAGCGCATGCATTGGTTGCAGAAGTTGTGAGGGTGTTTGTCCGCAGAATATTAAAATTTCCGAAGCCATGCAGGATTTTGCTGCGAAACTGAAAGGTTAATACGATGCATAGTGAATTAGAACGGGCAAAAGAATTATTAACTACAAAAGGTTATACTTGTGTCATTTTAAAAGGTGATGTTTGTTACAACAGTACAAAGCGTGGTATTGCACCGCTTATGGGGTATCTGGCAGATGACATTCATATGCAAGGGTATTTTGCTGCTGATAAAGTGGTAGGGAAGGCCGCAGCATATCTATATGTATTGCTAGAGATTGCAGAGTTGTATGTAGGTGTGATTAGTGTTCCGGCGCTAGAAGTACTTCAACGCTTTCATATACCGGTCACTTATGATACATTAGTACCTGCCATTCGTAATCGAACAGATACCGGCTTCTGTCCAATGGAAACGGCAGTATTAAATATTCAGTTCGCAGATGAAGCATATAAGGTGCTAAAAGCAAAAATAAACGAGATGCAAAACTAAATACACATACCTATAATAAATCCCCGCTTTGCGTCAATGCAAGGCGGGGATTTGCTTGTCCATGTTATCCGTAATATTTATTTTGTTTTCTTGATGGAAATCAAGATGGAACCTACCAGTACAGTGAAGATAAAGCCGATAGATGCCAGGATTGGAATATGGATATGGAACATTAAGATTGCCAGTTTTACACCGGTGAATGCTAAGATGATTGCTACACCGTAGCGAACGTATGCGAAACGTTCCTGTAAGTGTTCCAGTACAAAGTATAATTGACGTAAGCCTAAAATCGCCAAAATGTTAGATGTATATACGATGAACAAGTTGGTGGATACAGATAATGCAGCAGGTACGGAGTCAATAGCAAACATGATATCGCTTGCTTCAATTACCATCAGAGCTGCTAACAGAGGAGTTGCATGCCATTTGCCATCTAATTTTGCAATAAAATGATTGCCTACGAAATCTTTTGTAATTGGCATAAATTTAGACAAAATTTTGTAACCCATATTGTCGGTTACATCTTTGTCATCATCTTCATCGTCTTCACCTTTATACATTTTATAACCGCTCCAGATTAAGATGAAGCCAAAAATGTATAATACCCAAGTGAATTTTTCAACAATGCTTACGCCTAAGAAGATAAACAAGAAACGTAATACAACAGCGGTCCAAATCCCCCAGGCTAATACACGATGCTGATACTCTACCGGAATACGGAATGCGGTAAATACAGTGATAAATACGAATAAGTTGTCAATACTTAAACTGAACTCAATCAGATATGCGCCTAAAAATTCAAAGGCAGATTGCTGACCCATGAAGTAGTAGACACCTGCACATACTGCCATAGCCAATGCTACCAAAAGTGCAACTTTTTTAAATGCTGTTTTTGTTACTTGATCCATTACAGAACCTCCTGAAAATGTTTGATTTGCAATATGCATATTAGGGTTGCTAAGCAGTAAAAAAGACCCTGATATGTATAGACTTATTGCTAGTCTGCACATATCAAGGTCTTGCTATCCATTCGGAGAATGCGCCGGACTGCTTATCAGTCGGGTGACGGCAACATTACTTTTAAGCTACTCCCCTTAACGAGATATTAATTTATCACAAGTCTGTAGGAATGTCAAGAGATATTTGATTATATCATAGGCTTTGATAGAATTGCGCTTTGACGAGAAATTTGATATGATTAATACAAGATATTATTTTAAAGGAGTTGTTTTCCCATGGATACAAGAGATTTATTGGTTGTAGTAGATATGCAGAATGATTTTATTACCGGTGCATTGGGCACCAAAGAAGCTCAGGCAATCGTACCTAGTGTAAAAGCCAAGATTGACGAATTTGTACAAAATGGGCAGCAGATCATCTTTACTCGTGATACCCATTATGAAGATTATATGGACACACAGGAAGGCTTCAATTTGCCGGTAATGCATTGTATCGAAGGCACCGAAGGCTGGGAGATTGAAAGCAGTCTGCAGTTGGAAGATGCCATGGTGTTTGACAAAATCACATTCGGTAGTCCAGAACTGGCAGCCTATATTCAGGAAGCAGAATTTGATACTGTTACTTTAGTAGGTGTATGCACAGATATTTGTGTGATTTCTAATGCAATGCTCATCAAAGCATTTGATACAGAAGTATTAGTGCAGGTAGATAGTACATGCTGTGCAGGCGTTACCCCTGAAAGTCATCAGAATGCTCTGAAAGCTATGAAACAGTGCCAAATTGAGATTCTGTAACGCAATCAAAAATTGAGGTCTTAAAATGAAAATACACAGTTATCAGCACAAAGTACAATATTATGAAACTGACCAAATGGGGATGGTGCATCATTCCAACTATATTCGATGGTTTGAAGAAGCAAGGGTAGATTATTTAGAACAAATTGGATTGCCCTATCATATGATTGAGGCCGGCGGTATCTTGAGCCCGGTGCTTGAAATGCATTGCCAATATAAGACCAAAACCACATTCGGCGAAACCGTTATTATTCAAGTAGGACTCAAATCTTATAGTGGTTTGCGTTATACAATAGGATACGAAGTAGTAGGGGAAGACGGTAAGATTCGCTGTATTGGAGAAAGCGGTCATTGCTTTGTCAATACAGAAGGACGTCCAACTTCTTTAAAGCGGGCAAAACCGGAATGGGATGAAATATTTAAAGCAGAAATAACGGTAGAATAGCGTTAAGAACTGCACATAGTAAAAGCCTCGGGAAAATCCCGAGGCTTAATTGTTTGCATTTAATAGAAAAGCTTATGCTTTTTTCATCATTCTGTTGTTGATTTCATCAATGATAACAGCAATTGCGTTGTCACCGGAAACGTTACCTGCAGTACCGAAGCTATCCTGTGTTAAGTACATAGCAATCAGCAGAGTAGCGATTGGGCTGTCTACTGCGATACCGATCATTGGTAAGAATGGCAGAGCACTCATTACAGCACCACCAGGAGCACCCGGAGCTGCAACCATAGCGATACCCAGTGTCAATAAGAATGGGAAGAATACACCGATAGAGTAGTCTAAACCATTGATGTACAACAGTGCTACAGTGAAGCATGTCAGAGCAGTGATACTACCTGCTAAGTGAATGGTTGCACACAGAGGAACAACGAATTCACGAATCTGTTTGGATACACCGTTTTTCTCAGCGCATGCTACGTTTACAGGAATAGTAGCTGCGGAAGACTGAGTACCAACTGCAGTCAGGTAAGCAGGGATCTGGTTTTTGATCAGAGTAAACAGATTCTTTTTACCAAAGATACTTGCAATCAGGAACAGTACGAACAGGTAGCACAGCTGTAATGGGATGGAAGTAGCGAATACTTTCCCTAACAGACCCATGATTGTTACAATCTGACCAGCGTATGCAATGTTAGCAAATGTACCTGCAACATAAACCGGCAGGAATGGAATGATAATGGTATTCAGTACTTTCAGAATGATAGCCTG
>JAFNVD010000099.1 GCA_017383785.1 Peptococcaceae bacterium
ATCATTTCTCTTAATGTTGTACCCATTGGTACTTCTACCAGACCGATATTGTTTACTTTACCAGCCATAGCGAATACTTTTGTACCTTTAGAACCAGCTGTACCTACGGAAGCAAATGCTTCAGCACCTTCTGTAAAGATTACAGGGATGTTAGCCAGTGTTTCTACGTTGTTTACGAATGTAGGAACATTCCACAGACCTTTTTCAGCTGGGAATGGTGGACGTGGACGAGGTTCGCCGCGTTTACCTTCTACAGATGTTAACAGAGCTGTTTCTTCACCGCATACGAATGCGCCTGCACCCAGACGAATGTCTACGTCGAAGTCGAAGCCTGTGCCCATGATATCTTTACCTAACAGACCAGCTTCACGAGCCTGTGCGATAGCGATTTCCAAACGGCCTACAGCGATTGGATATTCAGCACGTACATAGATGAAACCGTGATGAGCGCCAATTGCATAACCACCGATTGCCATTGCTTCTAAAATGCTGTGTGGGTCACCTTCCAGGATGGAACGGTCCATAAATGCACCTGGGTCACCTTCGTCAGCGTTTACTACTACATATTTTTCTTCAGACTGATAGCCTGCAGCAAATTTCCATTTTTTGCCTGTTGGGAAACCTGCACCACCACGACCACGGATACCGGATTTTTCAACTTCTGCTACTACTTCAGCAGGAGTCATTGTGGTTAATGCTTTCCCTAAGCCCTGGTATGCACCGTGAGCGATTGCTTCGCCGATTACTTCAGGGTTGATGATACCACAGTTACGCAGAGCAACACGTTTCTGTTTCTGGAAGAAAGGAATGTGGCTCATGTCTGTAGCTTTTACGCCTGTACCAGGTACTTCGTACAGTAAACGTTCAACCAGCTGGCCGCCTTTGAAGTGGCTTTCAACGATTTCAGGAACGTCGCTTACTTTTACGTGTGTGTAGAAGGTACCTTCTGGATATACTACCATGATAGGACCCAAGCTGCAGAAACCAAAGCAACCTGTTTTTACTACATCGATTTCAGCACTCAGACCAGCTTCAGCCAGCTGTGTTTCCAGTGCAGTCATTACTTCCATACTGTCAGAGGAGCTGCAACCTGTACCTGCACAAATCAGTACATGATGTTTTGCCAGGTTTGCTGGATTTGGAGCCTGACCGTCACGAACAACGATTTTCGCACGTTCTGCTGCCTGTAATGCTTTTAATTCTTCAAAACTTGCAATTTTACTCATTCTCCAACACCTCCTAGTTCTGTTCTGCTGCTTTGAAATCAGCAATCATTTTTGTAATATCTTCTGGTTTCAGATGACCGTATACTTTATCGTTTACAGTTACTACCGGAGCCAGACCGCATGCACCTACGCAACGGCATGCTTCAATTGTGAACAGACCATCAGCTGTTGTTTCGCCAACGCCGATACCCAGTTCTTCCTGCAGTTTGTCTAACAGCTTACCAGAGCCTTTTACGTAGCAAGCGGTACCCAGACATACATTGAATGTGTATTTCCCTTTTTTCTTCATTGTGAACAGAGCGTAGAAAGTAACTACACCGTAAATTTCACTCAAAGGAACATCCATTTTTTCTGCAATGTAAGCCTGAACTTCTTCTGGCAGATAGCCGAAGATGCCCTGTGCTTTGTGCAGTACACTGATCAAACTGCCACGCATGTCTTTATGCTGTTCGATCACTTCATCAAGCTGTGCGAATAAAGCTTCATTGTGTCCACCACATGTACAAGCCATAGTCGTATTCCTCCCTTTATTGAGAATAAAAATTTATTAATGATTAAGATAGTTGGTGTCTTTCTATCCATTGCTCCAAAGACACAAAAGGCCAGAATCTTCAGAATCAAACGCCTAGAAAACATCCAAGCTATACAATACACCCTTATGCTTATTATAAACATACTATCGCGTAAAAGCAAAGCACTTTATCTGTATTTATAATAAATCTTATATATACTAAAAAAAATATTTCCCGTACATTTTTTCACTTACCAAGTGCCTTCATAATTTCACTCGTAGACAAATGTACATATCTTATTATACTACATCCGTGGGATAAAACAAAATAAATTTTTTCAAAAATTCTGAAAAAATTTATTTCTCTTTTTATTGCATTAGTGAATCATTTTTGCACAATTTTTTTATTCTTTTTCACACCTTATCCACAGTTATCCACACAGTTTTCCACATATCGTGGATAACTATAGCTCATTTCCCGGGAAATATTGTGCCGAAATTGCACAATATTTCGCACGATTTCTTTGACACAGCTATTTTCTCATGTTATACTTAGCACAAAGACACCCCCCGGGGGTGTGCATTTTAACTGAGGAGGCGATGCATTATGATGGCCGACAAAGCTTATGTGACAAAATTATTAAAAACAGCGCGTGGACAATTGGACGGTATTCTCAAAATGGTGGAAGAGGACCGTTACTGCATGGATATTTCTACACAGCTTATGGCTACAGAAGCCATGCTCAACAAAATAAATAAAGAAATTCTCACTGCCCATTTGAAACATTGCGTCAGCAATGCAGAAACCCAAGAAGAACGTGATCAGAAAGTGGATGAGCTTGTGCATATGCTGGGCAAACTGATGAAATAAGCAAATTGCTTCATAATCTATATGCCTAACACACAATAAAATATAATTTATAATGAATTATGAGGCATATTTCATATTAGTTATACACAAAACCGTGTATAAACTGTGTAGTTTTCCACAGAGTTATCCACAGCCTGTGCGTAACTGTGTTGTTTTCGGCTTTGTGCGTTTGTGAAAATTTGTGATACTGTGTATAAACTGCTGACCAATAATGCTCATATTTTGTACAGAGCTTCTTCACTTATTTTTTCTTTCTATTATATTATTTTTTCTTTCTATTATATTATTTTTTCTTTCTATTATAAATAAACACTCCTATAAACTATCAGACAACGAGGTGATTTCTATTGGACAACTCATTACAAACCGGGCAACTGACAAAAGAAAAATTTGATGTCACCGGTATGACCTGCTCGGCATGCTCCTCCCGTGTAGAAAAATGCGTAAGGCAATTAGACGGCCTGCACGATGTAACTGTTAATTTGTTGACCAACAGCATGCAAGTGGAGTTTGATACCGAAAAACTCTCCACCGATACGATTATTCAAGCTGTTACCCAAGCAGGGTATGGCGCCAGTGTAAAAACAGATCCCGCACATCAGGCACAAACGCAAACTACAGCACCAATCAAGCGGGAAAATCCCGTAGAAGCACAAATGAATGAAATGAAACATCGTCTAATTGTAAGTTTTGTATTCCTCATACCGCTCATGTATGTATCGATGGGCCATATGATAGGCTTACCACTGCCGGGCTTTTTACGCGGTCATGCCAATGCCGTAAGTTTTGCCTTTACCCAATTTCTGCTGGCCTTGCCAATTGCCTATGCCAATCGCAAATTTTACACCAAAGGCTTTAGCACATTAGCACATGGCGCACCAAATATGGACAGCCTGGTTGCATTGGGCTCAGCTGCCGCTATGACCTATGGTATTTTCGCCATTTATCGTATGAGCTATGGGCTGGGCATCGGTAATATGGAACTGGTGGCCCGTTATCACGAAAACCTTTACTTTGAATCCTCCGTTATGATTCTGGCGCTGATTACCATCGGCAAATATTTGGAGACACGTTCAAAAGGTAAAACCAGCGAAGCGCTGACCCACTTAATGGACATGGCACCAAAAACCGCTACCATTGAACGTAATGGTACACAATTAGAAGTACCGGTTGAGCAAGTAATGATTGGAGATACTGTATTGGTAAAACCGGGACAGCGCATCCCGGTCGACGGTATCATTACAGAAGGTCACACCAGTATCGACCAATCTGCTATTACCGGTGAAAGTATTCCTGTAGAAAAAGAACCGGGCGATTCAGTCATTGGCGCTACTATAAACAAAGGCGGATTTATTCGTTTTACTGCCAATAAAGTAGGCAATGACACCACTTTCGCACAGATTATCCGTCTGGTAGAAGACGCCTCGGCTACCAAAGCACCGATTGCCAAACTGGCCGACCAAATTGCAGGTATATTTGTACCAATTGTAATGGGCATTTCCCTCATCACAGCGGCTATTTGGATATTATCCGGTGCTACCTTTGAATTCGCGCTCAACTGCGCCATCAGTGTATTGGTAATCTCTTGCCCTTGCGCATTGGGGCTGGCCACACCGGTAGCTATTATGGTAGGCACAGGCAAAGGTGCAGAGCACGGCATTTTAATCAAATCGGGACAGGCTTTGGAAACTGCCCACAATATCAATACTGTTGTATTGGACAAAACCGGTACCATTACCCAAGGCAAACCAATGGTGACCGATGTACAGACTTTATTGCCAAATCAAAACGCATTTATCTCCATCGCCGCAGCATTAGAACAAAACAGTGAACACCCATTGGCTGATGCCGTGATGCAGTACGCCAAAACATTGCAGATTGCCATTCCGTCGGTGACACAGTTCTTGTCCTTACCGGGCCGCGGTGTAGAGGCTTATATTGACGGCAAATATTATTGCGCAGGCAATATACGATTGATGCAGGAAAAAAATATTTCCCTAACACAATGGGAAGATACACTAGAAACACTTACCACCCAAGGCAAGACACCATTGATTTTTGCTGATGACAAACAAATTATTGGTATTATCGGTGCCGCCGATGTGGTAAAACCTACCAGCAAACAAGCCATTCAGCAATTAAAAGCCATGGGCGTGCAGGTAGTTATGCTTACCGGCGACAACGCACAAACCGCCGCAGCCATTCAGGCGCAATTAGGTATTGATGAAGTTATTGCCGAAGTATTGCCGCAGGATAAAGAGCAAAAAATTGCTTCCTTACAAGCCGACGGCAAAGTGGTGGCAATGGTAGGTGACGGTGTCAACGATGCACCGGCTTTGGCTCGCGCCAATGTAGGCCTAGCCATCGGCGCCGGTACCGACGTAGCGCTGGATAGTGCCGATGTGGTGCTGATGAAAAATGATTTGCTTGACGTAGTAACGGCCATTCAGTTGAGCAAGGCTACCATTCGCAATATCAAACAAAATCTGTTTTGGGCGTTCTTCTACAATTGCTTGTGCATTCCACTGGCAGCCGGGGTATTTTATCATGCATTTGGATTACTCTTGAACCCGATGATCGGTGCAGCAGCCATGAGCTGCAGCAGTATCTTTGTGGTAAGCAATGCACTCAGATTACGCGGCTTCCGCCCGACATTGCCGAACACACAAGAAATTACCAAAAACAACGAGGAAATTTCTGTAAATATTATAATTCACGCTGACAAACAGATGCAAAACACATCTGTAGAAAATAATTTAAACAACAACGAAGGAGCGAATACTATGAAAAAAACAATGATTATCGAAGGCATGATGTGCCCACACTGCCAGAACGCAGTAACCAAAGCGCTGAACGGCCTGGACGGCGTAAGCTGCACCGTTAGCCTGGAAGACAAAGCCGCTTATATCACCACAGAAGGTATTGTAAGTGATAATGATATGAAACAGGTTGTCATCGACGGCGGTTACAAAGTAATTTCCTTAACAGACGCAGAATAAAAATTGTAGGGGCGGATGACCACATCCGCCCTTTTTCATTATAAAAAAACAGGGACGATGTGGTCATCGTCCCCTACAATATTTCATCAGAAATGTTTCACGTGAAACATTTTTAATCATTGAA
>JAFNVD010000100.1 GCA_017383785.1 Peptococcaceae bacterium
CTTATTTTTTACATAAAAACTCGAACAAGTATTCGAATATATATTGACAAGTGCGAACGTATGTGCTATTATATATGCAAATGTTGTACGAAAGTTCAGCAGGGAAGGGGGTATCATTGGACAATTACACATCTTTGGAATATGGATAGTATAGCTCAGCTTACTGTGCGGGTGTTGTATATGGCATGCCGCAGCGTGAATGCAATCATATTGTATTGGCAATGTGATGCAGTTTGTCATGCAAGGAAGCTGGGCTTTTTTGTGTGCAAAAAATTATCCATAGGAGGAATGAAATGATGAATGAAAATCATATTGATATTGCCATCAAGGCGCTGGAAGATTTGAAAACAGAACAGGCATTGCGCCGTGTAGCAGAGGCACAGCTGGATGCGCAGAAAAATAAGGTGCTGTTTGCCGATGCGGTATCGGCCAGCGGTGAGTGTATTCTGGTAAGGGAATTGGCTGTGATGCTCAAGCAATGCGGCGTGGAAATCGGCCAGGACAGATTGTTTGATTGGCTGAGAGGCAACGGCTATGTGTATCGACAGCCCGGCGGCCGCAATTTGCCTACGCAGCATAGTGTAGAGCTGGGTGTACTGGAACTGAAAAAACAGGCCATTGTCAACGCATACGGCAAGGTGAGTATCACCTGCACCACCAAAGTAACACCAAAAGGGCAGATATATTTTTTTGAAAAAGTAATGAGTGATAAAGATAGATTCCATGAAGCAAAAGCAGCGAAGAAGAAAGCAAAATAGAATTGTTGATACCATGTAAATAACGTATAGGGGCGTCGTTTCGGCGCCCGGAAAGGAGCCGCATATGGCTGTAACAGATAAAGCAACTTTTATTTTAAACAATGAATACAAGGAACAGGTTGATATGCTAAATGATGTACAGGCAGGGCAGCTGTTTCGTGCGATTTTGCAGTATGCCAATGGGCAGAGTATAGACAAATTTGCGGATCCAACAGTTGGGATGATGTTTTCTTTTGTTCGCCAGCAGATGGATAAAGACTATAAAAAATACGCAGAAGTGTGTCAAAAGCGTGCCGAAGCCGGCAGAAAAGGCGGTTTGCAGAAGGCAAAGAACAGAGCAGAAGCAATCAATGCAACGGAAGATGCCGATGTAGTAACTGCTAGCTATGCTGAAACTTTTGTAGCAAATGTAGCTGATAGTGATTGTGAAAGTGACTGTGATAGTGATTGTGATTTATATAATAATAAAACCGGTCGTCATCATCGTCAGGTAGAAGAAAACACGCGCGTATGCGAGGAGATTACACCTGTGGATAAGTCTGTGGATAAGTGCACAGATACCATTATTATGCCTTATGGTAATGCATCGCTGCCGATACTGGAAGCGGAGTGGGAGCGTTACAAAACATTTGCCAATGGCTTAACTCGTAAATATATGAATCGCTCTGCGAAAGAGTTTGATATGCGGAAAGTGATTTTTTATGCTTCAAGGGTAACAGTATCACCGGAAGATGTAGTATATGGCGTGTTTGATATCAATCGGGCAGAGCTGTTGGAGTATGTGTTTGAGCGTGCTGCGGAGCAGGAACGTATGACATGGAAATACATTGACGGCATTATGGAAAACTATGCAATTCGTGATGTGCATACGGTGCGTGAGGCCATTAAGAACGAGGCAGACTGGCATGCGGGGAACATCTCGGTGTGACGAGCCCATTTTCCGTATCACTGTGTTGTTTTCAGAACTGCTTGTTCGCATACTGTATGTATAGCCTCACTTCACAGTTCTGAAAGCCGCCTTGTGCTACGAAAAATGTTCGTTGTCATTATAGAGTTACATCAAAGGAGTTGATGAATTGACGGAAAGAAGAGTTTGCTCCCGTATGGGGGTAAAATGGACGATGCCACGGTACAAACAGGAATGGCGAAATATTTGTGCATTGCTGCCGTCTTATCTGGAAGATGGCACCAACGGCACAGTGGTGACCTATCTGGATGGCACAGCCGAAGAAGTGGAATATCGATTGTGCTGGGTAGTAGATGACTTGCTGCTCCATTTGCATACCGGCAGAGAGGCACTCATCAAACGCAGCCGTACCTATCTGGGGCGAAACGCACGGCGTGTGCCGTTAATCGCTTCAACGGAGCTTTGCCTGGTGCCGGTAAAAGGGCGAGAAGCCTTGCTGCGCAACGACGGCAGTACAGGCTACGTAGCACTGGCCCACGTGGCCGATGTCATCCCCAAAGGCAAAGAAAACAGAGTATATTTTACCGGCGGCACATACATTACCGTGTACGATACCACCCGTACCTTATGGGAAAACCTGAACCTAACCAAAGAAATGAAAAAGAATATGGAGGAATATCTATGTCAATCAACACTATTACACTCAGCGGGCGCCTAGTGGCAGCCCCTGAGCTGCGCTATACCACCAACGGCACAGCAGTAGCAAGCGGCCGTATTGCCGTAGACGACGGCTATGGAGAACAGAAGAAGACATACTTTTTTGATTACAATGCATGGACTCACACCGCAGAATACATGGCCAAATACGCAGCCAAAGGCACACCTGTCACCATCAGCGGCAAACTCACCCAGCAGACCTGGCAGACCCAAAACGGAGAAAATCGATCCAAAACAGTCATCACAGTACAAGAAGTCGTATTACCGCCAAAAACCAATACCGTAGGGGCTGGCGACCTCGACAGCCCTTATCAGGATAACCCGTATGGTGAAGAGATTACGTTTGATGAAAGTGATTTACCGTTTTGATAACAGCATAAAATAGCACGAAAGTTGTAGGGGGCACTGTCCTCAGTGCCCCGCAAAAAGAAAAAGCCAC
>JAFNVD010000101.1 GCA_017383785.1 Peptococcaceae bacterium
CAAAACAGAGCACTTCTAAACGTATGTATCAGAGTTTCCTCGACCACGTAGTAGAAGAAGCACTGGATATTTTGAATTTGAGAGACAACGAAAAATCCTTATACACCGGTGGGTATATCATTCATACCACCATGGATCAGAAAGTACAGAATAGCATCGAAACCGTATTTAACGATGACAGCAACTTCCCAAACAAAGAAGTACAGGCTGCCATGATTATCACTGAGCCTGAAACCGGTGCTATCCGCGGTGTCGTAGGTGCACGTAATCAAAGCGGTGCCCGTCAAATGAACCGTGCAACACAAATGTATCGTCAGCCGGGTTCCTCTTTCAAACCGCTGGCAGTATATGCTCCGGCATTTGAGGCAGGCTATGGTCCGGGTACAGTGGTTGATGACTATCCAAAAGATTATGATGGACACGTATTCCAAAACAGCAATCGAAACTCTAACGGTTTGACTACTCTGCGCAAAGGGATTATCTCTTCCCTGAACGTAGTAGCAGTAAAAACCATGGAAATGACCGGCGTAAACGAGTGTTATAACTTCTTAACCAAATTAGGTTTTTCTAAATTAAACGATAATGACCGCAACTTATCCACCGCTTTAGGCGGGGTAAGCGTAGGGGTGTCCCCAATGGAAATGGCCGGTGCTTACGGTGCTATCGCTAACGGCGGTGTATACAACGCACCTTATGCCATCACCAAAATTACCGACCGTGACGGGAAAGTATTATGGGAACACAAAACCAATCAGAAAGTGGTAATGAGTGCTGAAACCTCTTATCTGCTGACCAACTGCTTGACCGATGCCGCTACCAACGGTACAGGCTATCGTGCAAAAGTAAACGGCCATCAGACCTCCGGTAAAACCGGTACCACCTCTGAAAACAGAGACGCATGGTTTGCAGGTTATACTCCTCACTATGTTGGGATCGTATGGATTGGCTATGACCAGCCAAAACAGCTGGGCAGCAATGGCTTCGGTGGTACACTGTGTGCACCAATCTTCAGTAAAGTTATGAACCCAATCCACAGTGGTTTGCCTGTAAAAGAATATCAGATGCCAAGCGGCGTAACCACCGTGACCATCGATATCAAATCCGGTATGTTGGCAAGCAGCCTAACACCTGCTGAATATGTAAAAACAGAATTATGCAATGCGTCTTATGTACCAAAACAGGAATCCGACGTATGGCAGTATGTACAAGTATGTGCAGCATCCGGACAGCAAATGACCGCAGCGTGCCCTGGCCCTGCAGTGACCAAACTGGCACTGGTACGTCATGAGCCTTGGGTGCCAATCATCAGCGAAGAACAGCCACAGCTGGCCGAACTGAAACCTGCCGACGCAGTACTGGAAGCAAACAGCCTCTGTGAAGTACACGGACACGGGCAGGCAGTTGCCGCTCAGAACATTACCATTTCCGGCCACGGCAATTATGACTCTCATACAGGCGTAGTAAACACTGTAGAGTTAAGCTGGAGCGCTGTACAAGGTGATGTAGTATATGTAGTACATCGTTCTACCTCTCCTGATTTTAGCGACGGGGAAGCACTGGATATGGTTACCTCCACTCACTTTACCGACAAGCATCCGGAAAAAGGTGTGACCGCATACTACAAAATTGATGCACTGGACAACAACACATCCGAAGAGCTGGGCTCCTCCAATGTATGTTCCATCGCACCAAAGACAGCAGTAACACAAGAACCTGTACAGCAGACACCATCTGAGCCTGCAGTACAAACACCTGTAGAACAGCCTACCGGCGTTACCATTCACGGTACAGCAGGCAATAACGGCGTCACCTTACAGTGGAACGCACCGGGCAACGGCAGCTATCAGTACTACTTGTTCCGCGACAGCGCACAGATTGGCTTGGGCAGTGAAATTACATCTACCTCCTTTGTAGATGAGCATGCCACAAGCGGTGACCATACCTATTTCGTTATCTGTGTAGACAAAAACACACACGAAGAAGTATGCCGTTCCGAAGCAATCCTCGTACAAGTATAAAGTAAATAAGACATAAAAAATCGCGTGGAGTTTTCCACGCGATTTTGTTTTGCAGTACTCTTATTTTAATTCACAAAGATATGGACCGACTTGAATGGATTCAACGGTGTCCAAGTCAAGAATTTTACGAAAATACATATTATACTCTAAATAATTTTTATCTCTGCTGCCGCCTCCCCCATCAGTCATGTGAGAAACTTGCTGTTCCGTTCCATCTTTATAGCGAACAATAATATCTCTGCCAAACTGCGTCACACGCTCATATTGTTCCGCCTGTTCATAGCGATACAGTTTCACATCAATGCGAAACGCAGAAATTTTGACTTCACCAAATGTTTCATTGTCGTCAATTTCAAAAGTATATTGGGTACCGGTATTCTCCGGAATCCAGCTAATAATAAACGGCCCATCCAGAATAGATTGCATTTCGTGTTCAAAATTCGGTATATACAGTGTAATGGCATCTTCCGACAATCGTTCTGTCGAATACTTCATAAAATATGACGCTGTATTAGAATCCAAATCTACGCTCTCCCATTGTCCCCCACTATGACTTTTACCAAAACGATGTCCTTTGAAAAGTTCTTTGATTTCGCTCTCGCTTAATCCTTTTACATCATCATATACAAATGTGCCATGATAAAAATCGTACTTCGGATAAAAATCTAAATGTGTCTTCCCTTCCGTCACTTCTTTTGGCAATACATCTCTCCACGTCTTACCGTCAGGTAATGCCACTTCCAAATTCAAATACACTGTGCTTTCATCCCCGATGGTCTGGTCAATTTTCAGTATTAAAGTTTCACAATCCGATACCACATCTACATTTTGTACATTGCTTTCCATTTTTTCAACCAAGGTAACGGACGGTTTAAAATATTGCAGGAATCTCTCATCCCACTGCACCGCTGCATAGGCACTGGCGGAGATGCCCAGAATGGCTAATACAATCGCAAACCATTTCATTGGAGATTTTCGTTTTTGATTCTGTGCAAGAGGGGCTTCTGCTTCCAGCAAAAATACATCGTCAATGTCATTCATTGCCTGTAATAGTTTCTGTGCCTTAGTCATAGTGAAATCCCCTCCTGTTCCAGATATACTTTCAATTTTTTGCGTGTACGAAACAAACTGCTTTTTACTTTGCTCTCCGAATAGTGCCGTTCATACGCAATTTCTTTTATCGGTTTGGCATACCAGTACCGCTCTACAAATATCACACGGCTAGACTGATCCAGTGTGTGCAAAAACCGGTTCAATGCCTCTGTAATCTGTGCAGATTCTACCGTTTGTTCTAAATTATCATTTGGAATACACTCTGCTGCTTCGGCAAGTAAAAATTCCATATCGGAATTTCGTTTCTTCGCTAAAAGATAATCCAGCCGATCTAGTGAAAGGTTGCGTGTAATCCGAGCCAAAAACAGTTTCAGATTGTCCGGCCATGTGGGCGGCATAGCATTCCACGCACTGTGATAGGTATCGTTAACCGTTTCCTCCGACTCCTCTTCATGATGTAAAATCCGCTGGGCGATGGTGAAAAGATAGCGGCCATAGGCTTGCGCTGTTTCTCGAATAGCATCTTCCGAACGGTCAAAATATAGCTGTATAATTTGTTTATCCTCCATGCTGCTCCCTCCTTCACCTTATAAGTCGGAAAAATTTGCTCATCGGTTGCATAGATTGCAAAAAATCCTGCGAAATTTTTTTCGCAGGACTTGGATCCATATATGCCTATAATTGATTTAAAAAATCAAGGGACGAGTCCTATTACAGAACCCATCCCTTTATAAAAAGTTCGAAACTTTTTTCAATAATATTATTAAAAAGTGGAA
>JAFNVD010000102.1 GCA_017383785.1 Peptococcaceae bacterium
AGACGTAGCTCCTACAGCTGCAGTACTGCTGGGTGTGGAAATCCCTCGTGAATGTGAAGGGGCTCCTGCTTATCAGATTCTGAGCGAAAGTCTGTAATAAAAATTGTAATTTTGATTTTTATTTCCGGCATATTGTCCGGGATAAAGATATACTGACATAAATATGTACGGCCGGTTTTTAGTTTAACCGGCTGTGCGTATTCAGATTTTTCTAATTATTCATACAAGGTGTTATAAGTACTTTGTAATTCGTTTGAGAAATTATAGTATTTTTATTAGGAGGCTTTATCATGGGTGAAGCAAAAAAAGTGAATATCATTCACTATATTATTGTAGCTGCGTTATGTTTAGGTTTTAGATTTGTACCGCCATTTGCCGGTATTACTCCTTATGGTATGGGTATTCTGGGTACATTTATCGGTGCAATCTACGGCTGGATGACAATTAATATGTTGTGGCCAAGCTTAATGGCTTTGGCCGGTGTTGGTTTGAGTATCGGTATGAATCAGATGCTGGCAGCTTCCTTCGGGAATATGGCTGTTATCGCACTGATTCTGTGCATGGGTGTACTGGGTGTTGCTATGCAGACAGGTGCATTTGAATGGCTGGTACAGGTAATCCTGAACAACAAATTTATGAACGGGAAAGCATGGTTCACTCTGTGGTTTATCCTGTTGTTCGCATGGTTCATGGGTTCCCACAACCCAATCATTATGTGCGTAATCTTCTGCGCATTTGCAAACGCTATTTTTAAACAGGTTGGTTTAGAGAAAAATGATCCACTGATTGTTGCTATGTATCTGGGTATTGCTTACTGCCTGATGATGGGTCAGATTCTGTTCCCATTCATTTCTACCGGTTTGACACTGGTAATGGCTTATGGTGCAATGTTCCCGAACAATCCTATTGACTTCGTGCCATATTTAATCTATATGATTATTGTTGGGATTGCAATGGTAACTGTTTACACTGCGCTGATGAAATTTGTATTCCGCATCGATGCATCTAAAATTGCATCCTTCAAAACTGAAGGCGGTGCTCCAAAAGCTACTCGTGAACAGAAAATCGGTCTGATTTTGTTTGTAATCTTTATTTTACTGATGTTAGGCCATTCTCTGCCACTGGGTCCGGTAAAACACTTCTTAGAAAAATTCGGCCTGATCGGGATTGTTTTGCTTATGTCTTGCGTTGTTGCGTTGATGAAAAAATCCGACGGGACACCGTTAATCGATCTGGAAAGAGCATTCCACATGTGCAACTGGGGTCAGGTAACAATGGTAGGCTATATCATGGTATGTTCTCAGTACATGATGGGTGCTGATGCCGGTATTTCTGCAGCTATGGCAAAACTGATTATGCCATTCATGGCTCTGCCACCAATCGTATTCTTGGCAGTTGCTTTGGCAATCGGTGTTGTATTGACAAACGTTGCAAACAACATGATCGTTTGCATTCTGTTAATGCCATTCTTAGTAAACTTTGGTTCTATGATTGGTATGCCTCCAACAGGTATGGTAGCATTACTGTTCTTCATGTCCCAGTTTGCTATCGCTACACCGGCTGCTTCCCCTGTAACAGCAGTAGCTATGACACAGGAAATGGCAGATCCAGGCGTAATGACCAAATTTGCTCTGAAAATCATTCCATTCTTATTCATTTTCGGTATCGCAATTGGTTGGCCAGTAGCTAATATCGTATTCTAATTTGACTTTCGTCAAAACATTCAGATTCGCATGATGCGTATCTCGTAAACTGAATTCATAACTTCGTTAAAGACCGTTGTATTTTGTACAACGGTCTTTTTATTTGTGTCCACACAACTTTTGCTTGTGAAAGTATCTTACCTAGGATATAATGAAAGGGCAAAGGAGGCGATAGATATGCGTATAGAACAATTGCGTTGCATTGTAGATATTGCAGAGACAGGATCATTAACAGCAACAGCACAACGTCAATTCATTACACAACAAGCTGTAAGTAAAACTATCAAGCAGTTGGAAAAAGAGTTAGATGCTACTTTATTAATTCGTACACATGCAGGTGTATCATTTACCGAAATCGGAAAAGAATTAGTTACCTTTGCGCAAAAAGTGCTTGCGGAAGAAGCAGTATTTCAAGAACATATCAGTCATATTAAACAACTAGCCCAAACTAACAAACGAAGCGATATGTATATTGCATCAACGTCATCTATCAGCAATATGTTATTACCGATTTTAATTTCCAATCAAAAAATGCAGGAAAATAATGTTACCATTCATATCAACCAAGCCGGTAGCTATGCAGATGTGGTAGAACAAGTGCATAGCAAAAAAAGTGATTTCGGTTTAATCACCATTAATGAATTGGAACTGCCTAGTGTGATGGCACCATATCAAAAGGATTTGGAAGCGGTAGTCATTATGAAAGATAAACTGATTGCGTTGATGGATAAGCGCTATTATAAAGGCGATGAGTTAAATCTTTCTAATGATGATTTTGAGAATTATAAAATTCGAACCATGTACAATATTCACCCTATAGCAATGTACCATGAATCTATTCAAGAAAGTAATATTATTTGTTCGGGAGATGCTGATTTTCATCGCAATATGATGGAAAAAGCTGGTGCCATTACCTTAATGTCTGTCACTGCACATCATTTACATTTTAATAATAAACGTTATGTGCCATTGATGTTAGGTGAACATTTAAATCAGCATTCTTTATTGCATGTGGCAATTTACCGCAAATCTACAAAGGGATATATGGATAATTTAATCAATTTACTCCGTCGTGAAATGGTATTTGAAGGGTTAAAAAATAAATAGAGTGGGAGAAGGCTTATATGAATATTGATCCAATTTCTATGCGTAATGAAAAAATCGGCAAAAAAGTATGTGATACATTAAATAGTCGTGGTTTTTCCGCTTTTTATTGTGCTACGAAAGAAGAAGCGTTATCTAAAGCATTGACTTTGATACCTGAGGGAAAAAGTGTCAGTTGGGGCGGCTGTAAATCTGCTGAAGAAATTGGCCTGATTGATGCTGTAAAAGCCGGTAATTATATCGTATTAGATAGAGCCACTGCTACAACACCGGAAGAACGTCAACAGATTATGAAACAGGCACTTACTTGTGATGTGTTTTTGACCGGTACCAATGCCATTACAGAAACCGGAGAATTGGTAAATATTGATGGCATAGGCAATCGTGTTGCAGCAATGACTTATGGACCTGACAGTGTTATTGTAATTGCCGGGATGAATAAACTGGTTTCTAATGTAATGGATGCAGCTAATAGAGCCAGAACCACTGCAGCCCCAATCAATGCACAACGATTTGATATCAAAACGCCTTGTAAAATTGATGGTGCATGCCATGATTGTAATTCGCCTGATAGCATTTGCAGTTATATTGTCCGTACACGCAGATGCAAACCGGAAGGCAGAATTAAAGTGATTTTAGTTGGAGAAAACTTAGGCTTCTAAAGAAAAGGGGAGAAATATATGCCTGCGATTTATGCACATCATCAGTTTGGCGAACAGGTATATGCGGCATTAGATAAATCATTGCAAGAATTAATCGCACCGCATAAAACCGCTTTTCAAATTGGTTTACAAGGACCGGATGTGTTTTTCTTTTATCATCCATGGAAAAAGAATGATTTAGTAGCCTTTGGCAATGGATTACATGATAAACCTGCAAGAGAATTGTTTTTAAAAGGGTTATTATTAGAACGTAGTTCTGCATCTTATGCTTATATGATGGGGGTTGCATGTCATTACGCTTTGGATAGCACCTGTCATCCATATGTAAACCAATACGAAGCAGAAACAAATATATTGCATATAGAAATTGAATCTGAGTTTGAAAAAATGCTGCTGCGTCGTGAAGAAAAGGATCCTTTTACGTATCGTATGGACTTATTGATTCCTACTGACAAACAAACTGCGGAAGCGATTTATTTGTTTTATCGCATGTTCGATGTGGAGCGAATAGAGACAGCTCTTTGTTGGATGCAAAGATTTCGCAAATTGTTTACAGAACCATGTGCCATTCGTCAGAGCATTATGAATGGAATATTAGACTTATTTGGTTTTGGAAAATTTAAAGGGCAAATTTTACAGTTGAAAGATAATCCGCATTGCGCAAAAAGTAATTCCATGTTGTATCAATTGTGGGAGTCTGCAATTCCACATGCTGTATCAATGTTGCATGAACTGGATTTGTGTAAACAAAACGGTACACTATTAGGAGAACGATGGGATAAAACATTTGCATAATCCTGTGATATGCAATTCTTGAAGTAAGCGAATACTTATTAGGATAGGAACTTATTTATGAATAAAACAAAGTTAACGAAACAGGAAAAACGCTGGATTTTATATGATGTAGGTAATTCCGCATTTACCATGCTGGTAGCAACCATATTGCCAATCTATTTTAATGGTATTGCAGGTGCAGCCGGATTATCTGAAGTAGAGTACCTGGCTTATTGGGGGTATGCTGCATCGATAGCTACTTTAATTGTAGTATTGATTGGTCCAATATTGGGAACATTGGCTGATACAAGAAACTTTAAGAAACCGATTTTCTTGACTAGTATTGCCATCGGGATTGCAGGGCTTATTGCACTTTCTATGCCTAAGCATTGGTTGATATTCTTAGCAGTATTTGTGGTAGCAAAAGTAGGATACAACTGCAGTTTAATTTTCTATGACTCTATGTTAGTTGATGTAACTTCTACTGATCGCATGGATATTGTATCTTCTAACGGTTATGCGTGGGGGTATATTGGTAGTTGTGTGCCATTTATAGCATCTTTGGTTGTTGTATTGATGTATGAAAGTTTTGGCATTACAATGAGCACCGCTATGACAATTGCATTCTGTTTAAACGGTGCTTGGTGGCTGTTGTGCAGTTTGCCGTTGCTGAAACATTATGAACAAGTGCATTATGCTGATATTCCGGAACATCATCCGGTAAAAAGCAGTTTTAGTCGCTTGTTTACAACATTGGCCGATGTGAAAAAAGACAAAAACATCTTTTTCTTTCTATTGGCATTCTTCTTTTTCATTGATGGTGTATATACTATCATTGAAATGGCTACAGCATACGGCAGCTCATTGGGCTTAGACAGCACAGGATTGCTTTTAGCGCTGTTATTAACACAGGTAATAGCATTCCCATGTGCCTTGATTTTCTCCCGTTTATCATACATTTATAAAACGGAGAAACTATTAAAAGTATGTATTATTGCATATACGTTTATCGGCATGTATGCCGTTCAGCTAGACAAACAAATAGAGTTTTGGGCATTGGCTGTCATGGTAGGGATTTTCCAAGGTGCGGTACAAGCTTTATCTCGTTCTTATTTTACCAAAATTATTCCGGCTGAGAAATCCGGTGAGTTCTTCGGTATTTACGATATCTGTGGGAAAGGTGCATCTTTTATGGGGACTACCATCGTAGGTTTGGTAGCGCAAATTACAGGTATTCCAAATGCAGGGGTAGCTGCGGTTGCAGTATTGTTTATCATTGGCTTTGTACTGTTCTGTAAGGCTGCGGTTATGAACCGTGATATCGTAGCACTGTCTGAACAAGGCAAACGATAATTTTATAAAGTATTGTTATATTGGGCGTCTCTATGACGCCCTTTCTGTTAAAAATTGAACTATAATGTCATGAAAATAAATGAATGAAAAGTGGTGAATTACAGTGTATAGTCGTGTATACGTAGAGATTACAAACATCTGTAATCGCAATTGTTCTTTTTGTCCCGGTACCAAGCGCGACCTTAATACAATGTCAGTTGATAAATTTGCTATAGTATTAGAAAAGCTGCAAGGTATAACAAAGCATTTATACTTTCATATTATGGGCGAACCATTGATTCATCCTGATTTGCCATTATTGATTAAAATGGCTAAAGAGGCAGGATATCATCCGATGATTACTACAAACGGCACATTACTATCTGCACGAGGAAAGACCTTGATCGAATCGGGCATTTATAAAATAAATATTTCTGTACATAGTTTTGAGGATGGGACAGAGGATGAGTATCAAAACTATATCACACAATGCATGGAATTTGCTGATCTGGCAAGTAGCAGTGGTGTATTAACCGTACTTCGATTGTGGAATCAGGGATATGACCATGGCCGTAATGAAGATATTGTAGGTATGCTGAAAAAATATTTCGGTGATGATTGGAACTATGGCAATCGCGGCATAACCATACGTAAAAACTTATTTCTAGAGTATGATACACGTTTTGAGTGGCCGGATTTAGAAGCAGAAGACAGAGGTGAATCTGTATATTGCTATGGTTTGAAGGATCATTTTGGCATCTTATGTGATGGTACTGTTGTACCGTGCTGTTTGGATCGAGAAGGTGAATTGGCTCTGGGGAATATTTTTGATGATGATATAAAAGCGATTTTACAGTCGGAACGTGCTTGTAATATGATACAAGGATTCCGAAATCGTAAAGCATCTGAAGAATTATGCAGAAAATGTGGATATGCCAGAAGATTTTAAGTATTTAAAGAGGGACGTCGTATGACACAAGCAAGAATTCATTCTTTTCCGCCTATTATACGAAAAGGTTGTCGTATATTGATTCTAGGATCAATGCCAAGTGTGACTTCACTAGAAAAACATCAATATTATGGTCATAAACAAAATGATTTCTGGCCAATGATGTTTGATATGTTTGGTCAAACGTACACAGAAGATTATTCTAAAAAACAAGAATTGTTGCTTTCACATGATATAGCACTTTGGGATGTTCTGTCCAGCTGTGAAAGAGATGGGAGTTTAGATAGCAATATCATAAATGAAACGCCGAATGATATTGTAGGTTTAATTGAAGAATATCCTACCATAGAGTATATTATTTTTAATGGCGGAAAATCATATCAGAGTTTTAAAAAATATTTTTCGAATCTGTTAATGCAGAAAGAATATCTAAAAATGCCTTCTACAAGTCCTGCATATACCTTGAAAAAAGAAGAAAAACGAAAACAATGGCGAAAAATTCTTGATATTTGTGAAATAAATATCTAGCATTTTATAAAAGAATGTATTATACTAATAATAAGGAATATGACACGAAAGGGTGGTCTATATGACAACAAAAAATGAATTAAACAAAAAAATCAGCACCATTATGAAAACTGATGTTTACACTGTATCTGAAGAAGCAACTTTAAAAGAAGTTCTTGAAGTTTTAGTAAAATATAAAACCAGTGGTCTTCCAATCGTTAATAAAGACAATAAAGTGGTTGGCTTTATCAGTGATGGCGATATTATGAAATTTATTGCTAAACAGAATCCACGCATTATTGATATGACAAGCTTTATTACTGTTTGGTATGATACAGATTCTTTTGAACAGAAACTGCATGATTTAATGGGTTTAAATGTAATGGAATTGGCTACAACCAAACTGGTATATGTAGAGTCTGACTATGATATTGATGAAGCGGCAAAAGTATTGGGTGAAAAGAAAATCAAAAAATGTCCTGTACTGGAAAATGGTAAGTTAGTCGGTGTTATCAGCCGATCTGAAATTCTGCGTTATGCATTAAGCTCTTATCTTGAAAAAGAAGCAACAAAAGCAGAATAATACCATATGGTATCAATTTATAGGAGAAAAAGAGATACGTTTTCGTATCTCTTTTTTGCGGAATAGTATGTTGTTAAAATTCTATTTTATAAATGTTTTATATTTCGTATTATTATGAGGTGAAATTATGAATTTAAAAAAAGAGCATTATAGCTATATTATGATGCTGGGTCACTTGTGTGCTGATATGAGCTTATTTGCTTTATCCGCAGCTATGCCGTTTTTGGTAGTACAAAAAGGGATGACAATGACTGCCACTGCAGGTCTTGGTTTTATTATGAGTATTTGTCAAGCAATTACTCAGCCTGTATTAGGTGCAATGGCAGATAAGAAAAATCGCCCATGGTTGATGGCGTTAGGCGTGTTGTTGTCTGGTCTAGGTATTGGTTTGATTGGTTTTCTGGATAGTTATTGGGCAATGATTATTGCCGTTGCGATTAGTAGTATTGGTGGCGCTATATTCCATCCTGATGGCAGTAGAATTGCCAATTATGTATCCGGTGCTTCGAAAGGAAAAGGCGTTAGTAATTTCTCATTTGGTGGTAATCTGGCCGGATTTGTTGGACCTGTGATTATGGTATTCGGGATTAGCCAGTTTGGGATGAAAGGGTCGGCAATTTTGTTATTTCCTACTGCTTTCATGGCTATATGGCTATTTATGCTAAGCGGTAAATTTAATCAGTATGTGCTAGAAGGACAGCAGGAAGCGAAAAAAGAAATTGGAACAAATCAAAAAGCAGATGACTGGAATGGCTTTTGGCGTTTGACCGGTGTTACTGTATTACGTTCTGCGATTATGGTATGTATGAATGGATTTATTCCAATGTTTTGGTTATACATTTTAATGCAGTCCGAAGAAGTCTCCGGTTTGATTACAACAGTAATTGCATTATCCGGTGCTATTGCAACATTTATTGGCGGCCGTATTGCAGATAAACTTGGGTTCCGTAAAATGATTCGTGTGGGTTTAATGGCGCTTGTTCCATGTATGTTTATTCTTGCAATGACCCGTTCTGTACTGATTTCTTTAATCGTATTAGTACCTGCAGCAGTAGCATTAAACTTGGCATATAGTCCTTCTGTAGTTTTAGGACAGAAATTGCTTCCGAATCATCTTGGTTTTGCAGGTGGCGTAACAATGGGTTTGGCATCTTCTATTGGTGGTTTATTCTCCCCAATTTTAGGTCGCGTAGCCGATACTCAAGGTGTAGATGTTGTAATGTGGATTATGTTTGCGATTTGTGTGGTAGCTGCAGTATCTACGGTTATTTTACCTGAGGATCCTGATTTAAAAGTAAAAAACAGTTAAACTTTAAAACGCATCAGCGATGGTCTCGCTGATGCGTTTTTCGTATTGTTATCAATTTTTAGAAGCAATTGCCTCCACCTAAACCGGAGATTAAGAGTAAGAATACTACAAAGATAATAATCCACCAAATCCAGCTCCAGGAGCCACCGCCAAGACCAAAGTTACTACCGCATGTATTACAGCAGGAATTACAGGTGTTCTGGCATCCACAACCGGTATTCCATGCATTCCAGTTCCCGCAATTATTTTCACAACAATCGTTACGTACCTGTTCGTTCATAATGATAACCTCCCAAATGTGAATCGGCATATAGCCATTTTATCAGCCAAAGTATAAGGATCAACTTTAACATTGACTCAAAGTAATAACAATTGGCTGCATGATGATGACATACAGCACTTGTGCAATCTTTCATCACAGTACACCATACCTTTCATAAAAACCTCTATCGTTTATTATCTACGTCTTGGAGGACGTCGATACAACGGGGGCGGTATTTGGTGCATTGTGCTACGAAGTTGCTCTGTACTGGTCAAAAACTTATCTATAAACGGATAGAATTCTTCCAGTGCATTCAGTAAATGGTCCACACTATCGGCAAATCCGCGCATATTGGTTGTGGTGCTTTTTAACTGGTCGACAGTACGTACCAGAGGACGTTCGCTCATGGATGTGCATTAGCAGCCGTTATTACATCCGCATCCACAACCGCATGCGTTTTGATTGGTGAATACACCACAGCTAAAGAGCCATCTTAACAGCCAAATGATAATAATCAGCATGATCAGTGTTTCAAAGAAACAGCCATTGCA
This sequence comes from Peptococcaceae bacterium, assembly GCA_017383785.1. Lineage (GTDB taxonomy): Bacteria > Bacillota > Peptococcia > Peptococcales > Peptococcaceae > UBA7185. The sequence goes on from JAFNVD010000102.1 coordinate 9,737, forward strand.
TCCTCCGCCAAAGCCACTAGATTCTTCACAACAGTGATTACCCCAGTTGAAGCCAAAATTCTCAGACATACAAATTCCTCCTTAAGTAAATACCCGATTGTTTCTTGCATTTCAGCGTTGATACGCTCACAATTATAATCTATGAAAAAACAGAAAAAGGGTGCGTCATTTTTAAGTTCTTTTTTATCGAGCAAAAAAATATGATAAGAATAGGATGCAAGAAAGGGGGAGTGACTATGAATCCAAACAAAGAGATTTCATCAGCATCATTGAATGAATTGAAAGAATTTGTACAGCAATTTGCACCTGTAATCCCGGAAGAAAAGCAATTGATTATTTATGATACGATTGAACAAGTAGAAACATCCGGTGGAATTCAAACGGAAGCACAAGCACAGACAATCTTAATTAACCTACTTAAGGGGTTGGGCTTATGAAGCACCAGCCCTATCTTCACCTAATTATTGTTATTTTATCGCTGGGCGGTTTGATATCCGGAATTTTTGCATGGATTTTCTTGCCGGATATATTAATAGCAGAATTGCGAAGCTATGCTGCCGAGCAAATACAAAGTATTGCATCCTCACTTGAACTGCCCCAGTGTATAAAAACTATTTTTTCTGTAAATGCATTGGATTTGTTGCACATCTATTTGTATGGCATGTGTTTGATTGGATTGCCGATGTTATTCTTTTTCTTATTTATTAAATGTTTTTCTATTGGTTTTTCGTGTTGTATTTTATTACGACAATCTATAATCTTATGTTTTACCAGAATCCTTTACGTACCTGTACTATGTGTAGCAGTAGTGCTCGGGTGCAGATTTACATTACAAATGATACAAAAACAAATCGATAGCCCGATTCGCCAATTCATGCAGTATACGTTTCTATTTGCAGGATTATTGTTATGCGTGTTGCTTGTTAGTAGCTTGGACGGGCTGAGCAGTTATTATTATGCAACACGTCAATAAGCGGAGGTTTTCTCAATAGAAAGAATATGCTATAATAAATACAAGAATAATATTATGATAGATGGAACGAGAGGATAGCAATGATTAATCAAGCAATTGACGATTATATTGTTTTTTTAACTGTTGAAAAAGGTGCTTCCAACAATACAATTGAGGCCTATAGCAATGATGTGCGAAAACTTGCTAATTATTTGGAAGATGAAAACATACATCGATGGCAGCAGGTGGATCATGTAACCATTCGCGGTTATTTAGCTTTCATGCAAAAAGAGAATTTAACCAATACCACACGAGCAAGAAACGTTGCTGCATTGAAAAGTTTTTTCCGATTTTTATATATGGAGAAATATACCGAATATAATTTGGGAGAAATATTAGACAGTCCACATAAGGAAAAGACTTTACCTAAATATCTAACGATTGAAGAAGTAGAACGATTGTTGAATGCTCCTGATACAACGACACCACATGGATGTAGGGATAAAGCAATGTTAGAGCTGTTATATGCTTCCGGACTTCGTGTCAGTGAATTGATTACATTGCGTCTTTCAGATATTAGCTTTGAAATGGCCTATGTTCGTTGCTTTGGGAAAGGTGCAAAAGAGCGTATTATTCCATTAGGTCGTTATGCCCTTGCAGCTTTGGAGCAATATATCAATATCTGTCGTCCAAAAGTAAATAATAACTGGCAGACTGATATATTGTTTCTCAATAAAGAAGGCAATGGATTGAGTCGTCAAGGGTTTTGGAAACTAATCAAAAAGTACGGAAAAGAGGCGGCGATTCAAACAGATATTACGCCCCATGTTTTACGACATTCCTTTGCTACCCATTTATTATCCAACGGAGCAGATTTGCGTGCCATTCAGGAAATGCTTGGACATGCTGATATTGCTACAACACAGATTTATACACATCTGTTAGGGGAACAAATGCTGGATGTATATAAAAATGCACATCCAAGGGCGAAGAAACAAAATAATGAATCTTATGAATAAGTTCTTGTTCTATTAAAATGAGGGAATGATTATGCAGAATAGCAAAAAAATTATTTGGATTATTTTAGATAGTGTTGGTATTGGAGCCCTTCCTGATGCCGAACGTTATGGCGATGCAGGATCCAATACACTTACACACATTGCCGAGGCATTACCAGCCCTGCAATTGCCTATGCTAAATGGAATGGGGTTATATCATTTGGTGCCTGCATTCATGGAACGTGAGAAAACCAATCCGGACAAGCCATGTTATTGGGCAAGAATGGCAGAGTCCTCTATAGGAAAAGATACTATCACAGGCCATTGGGAGTTTACAGGGATTCTGACCGATGAACCGTTTCCGACATTTCCTGAAGGATTTCCTCAAGAATTAATTGTGCAGTTGGAACAGGCCACCGGTGTATCATTTTTAGGAAATGAAGTGGCTTCCGGTACAGAGATTATTGCACGACTGGGAGCCGAGCATATACGTACAGGAAAACCAATCTTGTATACATCTGCTGATAGTGTATTACAAATTGCCGCACATGAAGAAATTATCTCTGTGCCGGAATTATATCGCATTTGTGAATGTGCCAGAAATTTAACTCGTACTGGTCCATATAAAGTGGGTCGTGTCATCGCAAGACCATTCATTGGCAGTGAAGGGGCCTTTGTACGTACTGCAAATAGACACGATTATGCTTTACATGTACCTGAAAATAATTTGTTGCATGATTTGCTGAATCAGCACATACCTGTGTATGCTATCGGCAAAATTGGTGATATTTACGCAGGCACACCATTTACCAAAGCAGA
>JAFNVD010000103.1 GCA_017383785.1 Peptococcaceae bacterium
CAGAATATGATGGTGTATTTCCATCGGATTATAAAGCGATGTTGTCGTTACCGGGTATTGGTGAATACACTGCTGGTGCCATTGGCTCTGTTTGTTTTGATTTGCCGGAGCCTGCGGTAGATGGCAATGTACTTCGTATTATCAGTCGCATTACGGAAAATTACAATAATATTTTATCTCCGGTTATGAAAAAAGAGATTACACAAATTTTGCGCAATATATATCCGTCCGGAGAGTTGGCCTATTTGTTTAACCAAAGTATGATGGAATTGGGTGCAACGGTATGTGTGCCAAATGGTGCTCCAAAATGTGATATCTGTCCGGTACAGCAGATTTGTATGGCGTACGCAAATCATACATGGGAGATGTTGCCGCAGAAAGAGGCAAAGAAAAAACGTAAGGTTGAGCATAAAACAGTATTTGTTTTGCAATCCAGAGAAAAAACTGCTATAGAAAAGCGTTCTGCCAAGGGATTATTGGCAGGGCTATGGCAGTATCCAAATGTAGAAGGTACATTAGATGTGCAAGCAGCACTCGACATAGCAGCTTCATGGCAGGTAAAGCCTGTCGCTGTGCAAAAAGAATTGCATGACAAGCATATTTTCACCCATGTAGAATGGCATATGGTATGCTATTATTTAGAGTGTGAAAGTGAGAATGCACAATTTACATGGGTGAATGCGGATGCACTTCAGAATGAAATTGCATTGCCTACAGCGTTTAAGAAGTTTTCTCTATAAAATCTGCAACAACATCAGATAGATGTACAGGTGACAACTGATATGCGTTGCATAGTTGTACCAATGTTTCGACTTCTGCCTGAATGGTGGTAATATCGTGCATTTGGGCGATAGGGCGAATGAGTTTGCCAATGATTTCGAATGCATGAATCCCGTAGGAGCGATATACGCCGATATCCGGATGGATACATCGTTCTGCAATGATATGATATTCCCATGTAGGTGTGGTTGTTTGATTTGAGTATATAGTAGTATTGTTGTTCTGCATAAAATTCACCTTTCTTTTGTGTGGAGTAGTTATATCCTAACTGGTAATCTGCTGTTTCAGCAAGGCAGTATGATACCGTCATGATGTACGCAAGGGTTATCGAACAGTCATAGAACAGGCGCAACTATCTATATTAACGAGAAAAATTATTGAGAAATTTTTTGTATATGGATTTTGTATTTAGAAAAGAGGCTTTTCCATGAAATTTTATTTTGCACCGATGGAAGGAGTAAGCGGATATATTTATCGCAATGCCTATCACAAGTATTTTCATAGTATGGATCGATACTTTACACCTTTTATTGCACCGAAGAAAAATCATGCCATGAGTAGCAAAGAAAAAAACGATGTGCTGCCGGCAAACAATATAGGGATGGAAGTTATTCCACAGATCCTTACAAATCAAGCGGAGTATTTTCTTCATACTTCTGCTAAATTAGCGGAGATGGGGTACAAAGAGGTAAATTTAAATTTGGGGTGTCCGTCTTCCACCGTGGTGACCAAAAAGAAAGGGGCAGGCTTTTTGTCTGAACCTGACCGATTGGAACATTTTCTTGAAGATGTAGTTAAAGGGTTAGAATCATTGAGGCTGCAGCTTTCTATCAAAACACGCATTGGGCTGCGTGATGCAGAAGAGTTTGCAGATCTTTTAGATTTGTACAATGACTTTCCGTTAACAGAGTTGATTATTCATCCGCGATTACAGACAGATTTGTATAACAATACGCCAAATTGGGATGCATTTGCTCAGGCAGTGGCAACATCAAAGCATACATTGTGTTATAACGGTGATATTTTTACAGTGGAAGCCTACCGCCGTTTTTGTGAAGCATTCCCACAGATTGACCATGTGATGCTGGGAAGAGGTATTTTACGCAATCCTTGTCTGCTTGGTCAGATTAAAGATGGAGAAAAAGTAGATTATCAGAAAATTTATGCGTTTCACAATGATATCCTGGATGGATATACCGAAGCCTTTTCTGGAGATCGTCCAGTGTTGTTTAAAATGAAAGAACTGTGGAGTCATATGCTTCCGTTGTTCCCAAAAGGAGAAGTCTATGCGAAAAACATTCGCAAAGTAGAGCGCATCAGCGAGTACCAAGGGATTGCAGCGCAGTTGTTTGGCACTGTACTTTAGTAAATAGTGTGTTGCATAGTGATAAGCAACAAAAAATATGCAAAAAGATATAAATAAGCAACCGATAAAAAAACGGGGCGAGAGAATTCTCGCTCCGTTTCAGACCGTAGACAAAGTGGTTTTGAAGCAAACGCTTCGAAGCCACTTTTCTTTATTTTTGATGAAATACTGCAATATATCAACGAAAAACAAAGAAAGATGGCGATTCTTCCACTTCCAATTCGCCATCTTCTTTAAATCCATGCAGCCAAACAAGAGGGTCAGCTCCATTTGACGGGCGGTTTTGATTTATACTAATTGAATCATTTTAACATGTGGATATAAATAAGTCTATAATTATGCAGAGAATTATAGGTAGTTTGGAAAACAAAATTTATTCTGTCATAGGTCTGTAGTTTCCTGCAAGTAATAGCAAGTTTTTTATTGACAAACAGCCTTGAGTTTACTAAAATTATTCAGATAGGGATTGTGAAGGGAAAGGATTGAGATCATGTTAACCACACGACCAAGAGGGACTAACGATTTTCTTCCTGGCGAAAGCGAAAAATGGCAGTACATTGAACAGCTTTGCCGTCAGGTGTGTGCCGAATATGGCTATAAAGAAATTCGTCTGCCTATTTTTGAACATACAGAAGTCTATCTGCGTAGCGTTGGGGAAACTAGCGATATCGTAGAAAAAGAAATGTACTCTTTCGAAGATAAAGGTTTGACTCATGTGACATTGCGTCCAGAGGGGACTGCCGGGACAGTACGTGCGTTTTTGGAAAACCGTTTATATGCAGACCCGCAGCCTACAAAACTGTATTATATGGGGCCGATGTTCCGTTATGATAAACCACAGGCCGGTCGTTACCGTCAGTTCAATCAATTTGGGATTGAAGTGTTTGGCGCAGATCATGCTACTATCGACGCAGAGGTAATTACCTTAGCTGTTGAGATTTTTAAACGTTTAGGCTTAACCGGTTTAAGCGTAAAAATCAATACTGTAGGCTGTGCAGATTGTCGTCCAAAACATATGGAAGAGTTGAAAACATACTTCCGTCAGCATGAAGATAATTTGTGTGAAACTTGTCGTGATCGTCTAGAACGTAATCCATTGCGTATCTTAGACTGTAAAGAAGACGGCTGTAAAGCAGTAGCCAAAGGTGCTCCGACAACGATTGAAGCAGCCTGCGACAATTGCAGCACACATTTTAACCAGCTGCTTGGCTATTTGGATGCGGTGGGCATCAGCTATGAGATTGATACCAATCTAGTACGTGGTTTGGACTACTATGTACGCACTGCATTTGAAGTAGTAATCAACAGTGTAGGCTCTGCACAGAATGCATTGTGCGGAGGCGGCCGTTACAATGGTATGGTTGAACAGTTTGGCGGCGATGATATGCCTGGCATTGGGTATGCTATGGGTATGGAACGCTTGTTGCTTACATTAAAAGAACAGGGCATCGAATTGCCTGTGGGCAAACACCCGGATGTGTATATCGCTCCATTGGGTGATGCTGCGCAGAAAGAAGCCTTTGTACTGACACAGGCATTGCGCAGTAGAAATATCTATACTGAAAAAGATTATCTTGGGAAAAGTCTGAAAGCACAGATGAAAGCTGCAGACCGTTTCCAGGTAAAATATTGTGTAATCATCGGGGACAGCGAGTTAGAAAAAGGCATCGCAGTCGTGCGTGAAATGGCTACCGGTGAACAGCAAGAAATTGCATTATCCCAGTTGGTAGAAGATTTGGAAGGGAGATTAAAATAATGTTAAAACGTACACACAATTGTAACGAATTACGTAAAGAACATGTAGGTCAAGAAGTTGTTTTATTAGGTTGGGCTCAGAAACGCAGAGACCACGGCGGTGTTATCTTTATCGACCTGCGTGACCGCTCCGGGATTGCACAGGTAACTGCAAGTCCAGAAACCTGCAGTGCAGAAGTATTTGCATCAGCTGACTCTGTAAGAAGTGAATATGTACTGGCTATCAAAGGTACTGTACGTCTCCGTCCAGAAGGTATGACAAACGATAAACTGGAATCCGGTGAAATCGATGTAGTAGCTACCGAACTGGAAATTCTGAACAAAGCAAAAACACCACCATTCTATTTAACCGATGATGTAGATGTAGATGAAAACATCCGTCTGAAATATCGTTATTTAGACTTGCGTCGTCCGGTAATGAAAAATAACATCATGCTGCGTCACAGAGTAGTAAAAGCAATGCGTGACTACTTGGATGAACAGGGCTTCTTAGAAATCGAGACCCCAATTCTGCAGAAAAGTACACCGGAAGGTGCTCGTGACTATTTGGTACCTAGCCGTGTACATGAGGGTGAATTCTTCGCTCTGCCACAGTCTCCACAGCAGTTCAAACAGCTGTTAATGGTAGCAGGTATGGAAAAATACTTCCAGATTGCTCGTTGCTTCCGTGACGAAGACCTGCGTGCTGACCGTCAGCCTGAATTTACACAGCTGGATATGGAATTATCTTTCGTAGACGAAGATGACGTTATGACATTGAACGAAGGTCTGATCAAACATATCTTTAAAGTTGGTTTAGGCCGTGACATCGCAACTCCATTCCGTCGTATGACATGGGATGAAGCAATGAACAAATATGGTTCCGACAAACCGGACCTGCGTTTCGGTTTAGAAATGGTTGACTTAAGCGATATCGCTAGAGGCTGCGGTTTCAAAGTATTTGATCAGGCAGTTGTAAATGGCGGTGTTGTAAAAGCAATCAATGCAAAAGGCGGCGTGCACAAACTGTCTCGTCGTGATATCGATGCACTGACCAAATATGTATCTATCTATGGTGCAAAAGGTTTGGCATATTTCAGTATTAGCGATGAAAACGAAGTAAAATCTCCACTGCTGAAATTCTTGAGCGAAGAAGAAGTAAAAGCTATCTTCGATCGCGTAGGTGCTGAACCTGGCGATATTATTTTCTGCGTAGCAGATACTTTCAAAACTACATGTGATGCTTTAGGCCATCTGCGCTTAGAACTGGGTAAACGTTTTGAATTAATCGATGAAGACGAACTGAGCTTCCTGTGGGTAACAGAATTCCCTCTGTTAGAATGGGATGACGAAACAGAACGTTACTATGCAATGCACCACCCATTCACCTGCCCAATGATGGAAGATGTTCCTCTGATGGAAACCGATCCTGGCAAAGTGAGAGCACGTGCATATGATATGGTACTGAACGGCGTAGAAGTAGGCGGCGGTTCCATTCGTATTCACGATGGCGAACTGCAGGAAAAAATGTTCAAACTGTTGAACATGGCTCCGGAAGAATACACTGAACAGTTCAGCGGCTTACTGAATGCGTTCCAGTATGGTGCACCACCACACGGCGGTTTGGCATTTGGTGTAGATCGTCTGTTGATGCTGATGGCAAAACGCGACACAATTCGTGACGTAATTCCATTCCCTAAAACACAGAGTGCAATGGATGTAATGATGGAAGCTCCTTCTCCTGTAGCTGATGCTCAGTTGAAAGAACTGCACATCAAACTGGACATCAAAGAAAAATAATCGGTGTTTTCTGAAAGGAGCACAACAATGAGTATTGAAAACGTAATTCAGGAAATTGAAAGCCTGTTTCAGGAACACAATTATGATAAAGCTCGCTTTACTGTAGATTATGATCCACAGGAAGAAGGTATCTACTGTTTCTATACACCATTTATCGATAACAAAGGTTTTTTTGTATCTGACTATTTGCTGTATGTAGATGAAACATCTGTAGAAGATTTGGAAAAACTAAGAGCGTATATGGTCAGCAGAGGCATTAAATGCAGAGCTGAAGCATACTGGGAACCATCCTGGGGTAAACAGGCATAATAAGAAAAATAAAAAGACACTGTACAAAATTCTGTGCAGTGTCTTTTTTATTTGCATTGTTCTATCCCTATACTTGTCCGCATATAGTGAAACATAGTTACTCGCGGTAAATAGGTAAAAAGGGGCGATGAAATGACGTTAGAACAGGTTTCCGTATTGATCAGACAATATTTTCCGCCGGAACTGCAAACCAAGATTATGTGTCATAAAGATAGCTTCCATCATTTGCAGGAAATCCGATGCCGAATCGGACAGCCATTGTTTTTATGTTATGCACAAGGGGAAGAACAACAGGCTGCCGATACTGTATCATCGGAACAGATGCAGTATATGGTGAGCCGTATTAGCCAAGGGTCTGTTTATGCCTGGGAAGAAGAGTTTCGTCGCGGATATCTCACACTTCCCGGAGGTTTTCGAGTAGGTATGACAGGCAAAGCTGTGCTGGAAGGCGGACAGATTCGTACATTGACGCGAATTAGTGCATTGAATTTTCGCATAGCTAAAGCTGTACCTGGTGTGGCCGAGCCGTTGATACCGCTGTTATATCACGATACATCGATTGCAAATTGCCTTTTGGTATCGCCACCCGGCGGAGGCAAAACAACTATGCTACGTGATATTGTACGTCAGCTGAGCAATGGTGCAGCATGGCTTGCACAACGGGGACGTACTGTGGCAGTGGTAGATGAGCGATCGGAGATTGCGGGCTGTATACAGGCAGTTTCGCAAATGGATGTAGGATGTCGTACGGATGTTTTAGATGGCTGTCCAAAAAGTGAAGGGATTCGGATGCTAATCCGTGCGATGACGCCGCAGGTGATAGCCGTAGATGAAATTGGCACAGATGCAGATGTACAAGCACTGGAGGAAGCAGCGGAAAGTGGTGTTTCTGTGATAGCTACAGCACATGGCGATTCTGTAGAAAGTCTGTATCGCCATCCTGTACTGTACAAACTCATAGAGGGACAGTATTTTGCCTTTATAATCGTTTTAAAATGGCAGACAGGACAAGTAGTCCCACAAGTGTACAGCAAGGCGGGAGGTGGCAATTATGCGATTGTCAGGGATATTGCTGCTCCTGACAGCGGGCAGTGCGATGGGATTTTACAAAGCATATGAACTGAAACGTCGCATGCAGGAAATTATTATGCTGCAGAATGCATTTCGTTTTTTAGAGACAGAAATATACCATACTCGTTCACCGGTACCTCTGGCGCTTGAAACGGTAGCATGCGGACAGCCGAAAGCAATCTGCTCCTTTTTTTATAAAGTGTGCTATGCCATGGAATCTGAGTGTATACCACTGTATCAGGCATGGGAAACAGCTTTGGAGCAGCTCAAAGCATCTAGTTGTTTGAGAGAAGACGAACTGAATGCTGTATGTAGTTTTGGACGCAGTTTAGGTGTTGGAGATGCAGCAGAGCAATTAAAATATTTTCAGCTACTGCAACATAGATTGCAGCATGCTTTGGAGCAGGCTGAAAACAATTATACACAAAAAGCACGTATCTGGCAGTACATTGGAATTTGTATCAGTATGGCAACGGTACTGCTGTTGTATTAAACCAGAGATATAATGGAGGTGCGTAAAATGGAGCTGGATATTATCTTTAAAATTGCAGGTATTGGTATACTAACTGCAGTGCTGCACAGTGTGTTGAAGTCCGTAGGCAAGGAGGATTTAGCCAGCCTGGCGACACTGGCGGGTCTGGCAGTGGTGCTCTATATGGTGATTGATTTGCTTTCTGAACTGTTTATACATGTGCGCACGGTATTTATGTTGTATTAAAAACGCCTGTTAATTTTGCAGTTTAATTGAACAATGGAGCAGGAGGTGCAGTGTGAATATTATTCAGCTTTTAGGATGCGGATTTTTAACATTGGTGGTATATCTGGTGCTTCAAGAATACAAAAGCAATACAGCCATATTTGTTGTAACGGCTTTTGGCATACTGGTACTGGTACAATCAACAGAGTATTTGCAGCAAATAATCGACACACTGCTGGCAGTATGTGTACAGGCCGGCGTACGAATAGCATATTTTACGGTAATACTTAAAATGATAGGCATTGCCTGGCTGGCAGAATTTTTGTGTCAAATCTGCCGTGATGCCGGGAGCGGTGCATTGGCTGTGAAGCTAGAGTTTGCAGCGAAAATATCCATGTTGATGATGTTTTTTCCGATATTGACAGAACTTTTGCACAGCATTATCGCTATTTTATAAAAATCCATGAAAGCGAGTGGATGCCTGTGGATATACAGGAACAGTTGGAACTAGATAGCTTATTTACTGCCATTGAACAAGCTATACAGCAGGAAGTACCAGGTGTGTCCGTTCGTCAAATCTTTGAAAGTCTGCTAAACGGTACATTTGAGTTTGACTTTGTATCGTTTTTTTCTCAAATTTTACAGCCTCTTTATGGTGAGATGGCTGTACAGTGCACTTTTTTGGGCCAGATGATTTTACTTTCTGTATTGTATGCATTTTTGCGTCGCGTATCTGCAGACTTTTCCGGCAATTTGCAGGCTCTGTGTTCTCTTATGATGCGTTCCATAGCAATTCTGCTGCTGTTACAAAGCGGAACTGCAGTATTGTCCTATGGGCAGGAAGTGCTGCTGCGATTGGCAAATTTGATGCAGATCCTGCTGCCTGTACAGCTGACATTGATGACGTTGTTGGGCAATATTCAAACAGCAGGATTACTGGAACCATCGCTGATGCTTATTGTACAGCTGGCGGTTTGGTGCTTTCATACGATTCTTCTGCCGATTGTGACCATAGAGTTTACACTGAAGCTGGTGAATAATTTTCACGATACATTCAAGCTAAACAAGCTTGCTGATTTTTTTCGCAAATTAACTCTTACCGGCATTGCATTCAGCACGATGCTGTTTTTGGCAGTACTCAGCATTCAGGGGATTGGCGGCCATATACTGGATAGCATATCTTTACGTACAATGAAATATGTAGCTGGAAGTGCTATTCCGGTGGTAGGTGGTACCTTATCCGGATTAGTAGAAACACTGATGAGCGGTGCAGCTATGATTAAAAGCGCAGTAGGGCTGATTGGCCTTTTGGCAGTAATTTTGTTGACGGTATTGCCGGCTATGAAAATATTGATGATTTATTTTATGTATTCTTTTACAGCAGCAGTGCTACAGCCTGTGGGAGATGACGGTATTACCAATCTTTTGGAACAGACCGCAGGCAGTTTTGTATTGCTGTTTGCCATTGTTGCACTGACTGGGGTGTTTTTCTTTTTTATGATTCTGATTGTGCTAGCTGCTGGCGGTGCAGTACTGGGTGGATGATACCTGCATATGAAGAATAGAGAAAGGAGCAAGCATATGGAATTGATCCGCAACATTATGCTAAATATCATTATACTGGTGTTTTTTACAGCAACACTGGATTATCTTTTGCCAGAGGGCAGTTTTCGCAGTTACATCAAAATGGCGATGGGTGTGATTCTCGTACTTATAATCTTACAGCCCGTAGTACAGATTTTACAGATAAACGAAACCTATAAGGAGGCATACAGATATGACAATATCCTGGAGTAAAGATCTGTTCAAACAAAATAAGCAGTATCTAATTTTGGGGGCGTTGGCTTTGCTGGGGATAACTTTGCTTTGCATTGGCAACAACACGAACACGGAGCTCAAGGCACAGGTACAGTCATCAGCAGTTGACAGAAGATCGGTATACGATCCAGCGAACAGCAATGACTTAGCAGTGCTTGAATACAAGCTTGCAGATATCTTATCAAAAATACAAGGAGCGGGGCATGTTACAGTACAAATTACCGTCAGAAACAGCGGACGCAAAGAGTATGCACTCGATACTCAGCGCACTAGCCGCACTACGATAGAAGAAAGTGCTGATACCAGTCAGCACACCACGGAACTGCAAGAACAGCAAACTGTGGTACAGCAAAACCGCAGTGGTACCCAGGAAGCGCTTCTTGTACAAGAAACTGCACCGGAAATCACAGGTGTACTGATTGTAGCGAGCGGTGCCGATAACGCACTGGTACAAGAACGGCTGCTGCATGCAGCAGAGACACTATTGCAGCTTTCATTGCATCAGATTGTGGTAATGCCGGGAGAGGAGGCAGTATGATGGAAAAGGTGGTAACCATGATTCGACTGCTTATTTTGCTGCTATGTGCAGTATTATTTCTGGCAGGGGCATTGTGGAATTTATGTTTGCAACCTGAGACGAGTACAGAGCCTATGGATGCACAGGATCTGGTTCAGACAGATATATCACAAGAAACGGAAGCTGTATTTTTTCAGCAGGAAACAATCATGGAAAAACCGTCAGTGCAAGATCAGCAGACAATGGAAAACCGCTTGGCAGCTTTGCGCATGGAGCGAGACGCTGCGTGGCAGCAGCTGTACCATGCAGTAGAAGTGCTGGAGTTTGCAGAAAAACAGCAGACATTGCGGCAATATGCAGAGATACAGTATAATGAGCAAACGCTGGAACTTCTGTTCAAAGCAAAAGGCATCGAAAACTGTATGGCTGTATTGGGAGAAGAACAGGCCAATATTATTGTTCCGGCGGAAACGTTACAGCAGGAATATGAAAAACTATTCGATCTGGTGTTACGTAATACCGCATATGATGAAACCCAGATTATTTTGGTGCCGTTAAAATAAAATGAGAATAGCAGGGGTTTTCTGAGCATTCGCAGAAAGAAAGGACAAGAAAGAAAATAAAAATGTTGCAGCAATGATATATTTATGGAGGCGTTAAAATGACAAAAACAGCATGGGAAAAGTATGATGATGCGCAGCTGGGCATGGTGGAACTGACAGCACGGCATTACAAAGAATTTCTGGATGCAGGAAAGACTGAGCGTGAATGCGTACGGGAAGCGGTGCGTATAGCGGAAGCAGCAGACTATGTCAATCTGCAGGATGTATTGGACGGCAAAGTGCCGATGCAGCCAAAAGTATATGCGGTAATGATGGATAAAAGCATTGCGCTGTTCCATTTAGGTACACAGCCATTGGAGCAAGGGATGCAGATTGTAGCGGCACATGTGGATTCTCCACGTCTGGATTTAAAACAGCATCCGCTGTATGAGGAAAGCGGCATGGCGTATATGGATACCCATTATTATGGCGGTATCAAGAAATATCAGTGGGTGACATTACCTTTGGCCATTCATGGCGTGGTAGTGCGTAAAGACGGTACCAAACTGGATATTATCATTGGGGAGCACGAGGATGACCCGGTTATCGGTGTGACAGATTTATTGGTGCATCTGGCCGGTGAACAGCTGGAGAAAGCGGGCAGCAAGGTAATAGAAGGGGAAGCGCTGGATTTATTGGTGGGCAATCAGCCGCTCAAAGGGGAAGAAAAAGATG
>JAFNVD010000104.1 GCA_017383785.1 Peptococcaceae bacterium
CAATGTGTGGAATCAGGTTGAACGCAATCTGATGCTGGAAGATTTCCGGTTTGATTTCTTCGCCGTTCAGTGTCTGTTTTACCTGTAAGGTCAGTTCATCGATGGCTTCTTTCCCGGCACCGGATACTGCCTGATAAGTAGATACAATAACACGTTTTACTTTGCTTTTTTTGTACAGTGGATACAATGCACTTACCAGCAGAATAGTAGAACAGTTTGGGTTGGCGATTAAACCTTTGTGGTCTTTCAGTGCTTCAGGGTTTACTTCAGGCACTACCAGCGGTACATCCGGTTCCAGACGGAAAGTACTGCTGTTGTCAATTACTACACAGCCTTTGCTCTGTGCCAAACGACCATAAGCACGGCTTGCAGGACCGCCTGCGAACAATGCCAAATCTACATCGTCAAAAGAGTTTTCAGTTGTTTCCTGTACCACATAAGTTTTGCCCTGATATTCAATTTCAGTGCCGGCACTTCTGGCACTTGCCAACAAACGCAGCTCTTTATAAGGGATTTTGCGTTCTTCCATTACTTTTAAAATTTCCTGGCCTACCGCACCGGTAGCACCGACAACAGCGATGGTTAATTCTTTTGTCATAGTGATATCCTCCATATCATTTGTTTGTGTATTATACTGCATAACTATGGTAATGGATTATTCCATAATGTTTTCTAAATCTTCTAACAAACCTTTCCAGCCCTGTACCTTTTTCGTCGCCAGCATAATCCCCGGCATAAAGGATTCACGAGAGATGGAGTCATGACGAATGGTCAATGTCTGACCCAAGCCACCAAAGATCACTTCCTGACTGGCTACATACCCCGGCAAACGCACACTGTGTACACGCATTCCTTCATATTCGCCACCTCTGGCGCCTTCGATTTTTTCATATTCGTCTGCCATACCCTGCTGCATTGGCACACGATTCTGCGCAATTTTAGCCAAAGTAGTTACCGCAGTACCACTTGGTGCATCCAGTTTTTTGTCATGATGCAGTTCAATCACTTCAACATGCGGCATATATTTTGCTGCTTCCGCTGCAAATTTCATCATCAACACAGCACCGATGGCAAAGTTGGCCGCATGGAACATACTGGTGTTATTTTCTTCTGCCAGTTTTCCCATTTCAGACCGTTCTTCCGGACTCAAACCGGTAGTGCCTGTTACTACGGCAATCCCTTTTTTCAGTACCTTCGGTACATTCTCACGCATCGCATCGGCAACAGTAAAATCAATCATCACATCAATGGCTACTGTATCCAACAGTTTATCTAAATCAGTTTCCACCAATACGCCCTCTACAGGCATCCCAATCAATGCGCCGATTTCCATACCTTGATAGCTGCGGTCAAAAGCTGCTACCAGCTCCAGACCTTCCTCTGCTACAACACTTTTGCAAATTTCGCGACCCATACGGCCACCGGCACCCATTACACCTACTCGAATCATTCAAACTCCTCCTCTTTTGAGAAACGGTATCATTCTGCGCTATGCTTGTATTTCATAATTCAATTTACAAAAAAAGCCAAAGGAGAGAATACTCCTTTAGCCATAGCTTCAGAATTATCCCCATCTCCACACACGATAGCTCAACAACAGCCGTTTGGGTTACGCCTGTTGACAGTCCTGCACCTATTTGATGCAGCCCCAGCCTGGGTATGCAGGACAAGCCCAGACTTCGGCGAAACTTCCTTTTGATACTGTATCCACAACCTCCTGAATCTCCGCAGTACTACTCATAAGCCTCGCGCCTCTACCCTATCTATAAAGACAAGGCACAAAAATATTTACTTCTAACTTACATTAAATAATACCATCTACATAGGAATGTGTCAACAGAGCAATCCGGCCAATCTAGAAAAATACAGAAAAAATACAGTATACGCAATTAAATAGTATGTATATACTTTTTGATAAAAAAATTCACAAAATATTGGTAGACTTTTCGTTTTTCCAGCGTTAAACTTTAGTAAGGTGATACAATTATGAATCAGAAAAAACGATGTACATGGTGCAATTTAAATAATCCGCTTTATGTTGAATATCATGACACAGAATGGTGTGTGCCCAATTTTGATGATCAATATTTGTATGAAATGCTCCTACTAGAATCTTTTCAAGCAGGATTATCTTGGGAATGTGTATTAAACAAAAGAGAACATTTCAAAAAAGCTTATGACAATTTTGATCTAAATAAAATTATTCATTATGATGATACTAAAATTAATGAATTGTTAAATAATAAAGATATCATAAGAAACCAACGCAAAATAATTGCCAGTATTAATAATAGTAGAATTTTCAAAACAATCGTAGAAGAATATGGCTCATTTCATAACTATCTAAAAACATTTACCGGCGATGTCATTCTATATGAAACAAATAAAACAACCAATGCATTGTCCGATGCCATTTCAAAAGACCTAAAAAAACGCGGTATGACATTTGTAGGCTCAGTAACTATATACGCCTATTTGCAAGCCATCGGTGTCATTTACTCACACGACAAAGATTGCTACCTATATAGATGTGGAAAATAAAAAAGGATCGCAACAGAAAAGACCGTTTCCGACTTTGATCAGAAACGGTCTATATTTTTATTTACGCTTTATTCTTTTTCCCCATGAAGAAAACACCTGCAAACATTACTACTGCATATACTACCAGGTAGCCGCATACTGCACGGGTACCGTGGGATGCAAACGCTGCATATACCATGAACACACTGCAGATGATAGACAGTGTTGGGGTTACGTAACGGTTGAATGCACTGAAATCTTTTTCTTTGCGAATCAGGTTGATAAAGATTGGCAAATACATTGCATACAATGTTACGATTGGCAGCTCGGAAGAGTCAAAGCTAAAGAACCCGAACCATGGTTCTGCTACCAGGTTTGCGCCGAAGAAATATACCAGCCATACCATGGAAATAAACAGACCAAATACAGCAGAGTTGGTTGGCATACCGGTATGTTTGTCTACTTCTGCGAATACTTCCGGTTTTGGGCCTTCGTTACGAGCAGCCAGTGCATACATACCACGGGATACTGCCAGTACCAGACCATTTTCGGTACCTAAGCAGGAAATTACTACGAATACCATCAGTAAAGTACCGCCGATTTGACCGAACACGTTGCTAAATGCAATTTTTGCACCAGCTTCGCCACCTGCTAACATTACCAGGTTTTCTGTAGCACCGGCAATACCGATATAGTACAGAATGTAAGTTGCTACTACTACTACACTACCTAATACCAATGCGATTGGCAAGTTGCGTTTTGCATCTTTGATTTCTGCGTTGATAGAAGTTGCTAAAATCCAGCCTTCGTATGCAAAGGCGGTTGCTACCAGTGCTGTCAGCATAGGACTTGCAACAGGACTATAATTTGGCTGTACTGCCTGAATTTCAGCTACACTAGGAATGGTTGTAAAGTTAGCAATTGTAATACCGTTAGATAACCCTACGATGGTACCAATCACTGCCATTAACAACAGCGGAATCATTTTAATCACTGTGGTAGATACCTGAAATTTCCCTGCTAATACAGGAGACAAGGTATTCAGCATATAACAAGCTACCATATAGAAGCAAGCCAACAGCATGCAAGGTGCACCGGTAATATCATTGCTGCCGAATAATACCAATGTATATCTTGCAGATACCCATGCC
>JAFNVD010000105.1 GCA_017383785.1 Peptococcaceae bacterium
GTGTATCAGTTTGTACCGAGAGAGCGTCAGCTGATGATTATGTCTTGGGTATCGATGGTAACATCTTTTGGTGTGGCGATTGGGCCGTCTTTGGCCGGTGTAATGGTAGAGTTTATGGGATGGAAGGCCATCTTTTGGGCCAATGTACCATTGCTGTTGATAGATTTGCTGTTGATCCTCAAGTTTGTACCGTTTAAGGCGTATGCCAGCAATCAGGCGCTGGACTATATTGGTCTGTTTGCGGCATCTGCTGCTACAGTGGCGCTGCTGTTTGGGTTCAACCAGGGCAGCAATTTAGGCTGGACCAGCCCTGCCACATTGGCATTGTTGGGCGGCGGTGCGCTGCTTTTGGCGTATTTTGTGGTACATGCAGTGCGTATGGAGCAGCCGTTGTTAAACTTTAATGTATTTCGATATAAAGGGTTTACCTATAGCTTTATTTTAAACAATGTACAGTCCATTGCTACGTGCCTGGGGCCTATGTTTATGGCGCTGTATTTACAAAACTGCATGGGACTTGATGCGCTGCATGCAGGGCTTACTATGTTTGCTCCATCGATGCTGATGGCCTTTATGGCACCGGTGTCTGCCAAAGGGGTAACACGCTTTGGGTATCGGGCTGTGATTTTGTGGTCCATGCTGCTGTTGTGTGTGGTAACCTGGCAGATGAGTACCTTTGGTGCGGAAACTACTATGCTGTTCTTTTTGTTTTGGTTTTCTTTGCGTTATGTGGCGCTGGGCTTACTGACACCGCCAATCAACAACTTTGCCATGATGTCGGTGCCGGTACGCATTACCAGCCATGCATCCAGTATGATGGCTTGGGCGCGTCAGTTTATCAGCACCGTATCTACCAGTATGTTTAGCCTTTTGTATGCAGGTAATATTTTAAAATACATGGCAGAAGGTGTAGCAGTAGAAGAGGGTGCTCAGATGCAGATGCGCATTATTGAAGGGATGGCCATCAGTGATGTCAATGTAGGCTGCACCATCATTTTGCTCATCAGCGTACCACTGGTATTGTTGTTGAAAGATCATTTGATTGAAACAGGCAAAGGCGAATAAAAAGAATGGAACGTCGATAATACGGGCGGGGTTTGCCCGCCCGTTTGTTGTTCGATGAATTAATCATTTGAGGAGGCCAATTATGGACTTGTCACAATTAAATCTGCCGCAGCGTGAGGCGGTAGAATGCACTGAGGGGCCGCTATTGATTTTGGCCGGTGCAGGCAGCGGCAAAACCAGAGTGCTCACCACACGTATTGCGTATCTGATTTATGAAAAGCATGTTGCGCCGTGGAATATTTTGGCCATTACCTTTACCAATAAGGCTGCACAGGAAATGCGGGAACGTATTGTAGCATTGGTAGGGCAGACCGGGGAAAAGGTATGGGCCAGTACGTTCCACTCTACTTGTGTGCGGATTCTGCGCAATGAAATCAACTATATTGGGTATGATACCAACTTTGTTATTTACGATGAAAGCGACCAGCTGACATTGTTGAAAATGATATTAAAAGAGATGAATCTGGACGAGAAGAAATTCCCGGCTAAGGGGGCAGCTGCCCGCATCTCTACTCATAAAAATGAACTGCGTACACCACAGCAGGCACATTTTGCGGCTATGGGTGATTATGCAGATGAAACCTATGCAGAAATCTATCGTATTTATCAGCAGAGACTGAAGCAGAATAATGCGGTAGACTTTGATGACCTCATTATGTTGACGGTAGAGTTGTTCCAAAAGAATCCGGATGTGCTGGATCGTTATCAGGAGCGGTTCCGCTATATTTTGGTGGACGAGTATCAGGATACCAATATGGCCCAGTATGTATTGGTAAAACTGCTGGCACAGAAATATCAGAATCTGTGTGTAGTAGGGGATGACGACCAGTCTATTTATCAGTGGCGTGGGGCCGATATCCGCAATATTTTGAGCTTTGAAGAGGATTATCCGCAGACCCGTGTGATTAAGCTGGAGGAAAACTATCGTTCTACCCAGCGTATTTTGGATGCGGCTTATCATGTGGTACGTCACAACCAAGGGCGAAAAGATAAACGCCTGTGGACCGAAAAATCCGGCGGTGCATTGTTGGCCAGCTACAGCGGCTTTACCGAGCGTGAGGAAGCGTGGTTTATTGCCAATCAGATTCGCAGTGGCTTAAGCGATGGCAGAGCCTATAAAGATCATGCCATTTTGTGTCGTGCGACTGCACAGTTTCGTGTAATAGAAGAAACGTTAATCAAGGAAAATATTCCGTATCATATTTTTGGCGGTCAGAAGTTCTACGGCCGCAAAGAAATCAAAGATATCATGGCATATCTCAAAATCATTGCCAACCCGGCCGATACGGTCAGTGCTGAGCGTGCCATTATGACACCGAAACGCGGCTTGGGTGATACCAGCTGGATGAAGCTGGTGCAGTTTGCACAGAATCAGGCTATCACCATTTCTGAAGCTATGATTCGAGCGGAAGAAAGTGAATTGAGCAAAAAATATGCATTGATTGCTATGCAGTTTGGGCGCTTATTGGAAACATTCCGCACATTGAGCGATAATATGAGTGTAACGGATCTGAAACAGACCATTCTGGAGGAAAGCGGCTATCATCAGAAGA
>JAFNVD010000106.1 GCA_017383785.1 Peptococcaceae bacterium
ATCGTATCCCTCGGCACCATCTACCGGTTCCCATCGGATAATACCTTTATGATCTACCCACTGTAAACCACTTTGTGTTGTTGCTTTTTTAATGTTCTGTGAATTCTGATTTGAATCCGACTGCTGAACATTTGTACTGGCTGAAAAAGCTGCAACTGGCATCATTGTGAACATAAAACACACCAATGTCAAAATCGCAAATAATTTTTTGTGTTTCATTTTTGTTCCTCCTAACAATATTTGATTAAATAGTTGTGATAAATATTATTATATCTTTACAATCTATTTTATGTCAAATAATTTAATTCTCTCGTCTTATTCTTATTTACTATAATATAACACACTGTATTTTTATATATCCATAATATCAGTAGGAAATAAAAAAGAAAGCACGTTCAAACAATGTGCTTTCTTATGTGTCCTTATCTCATATTATTATCTTCTTTTTCATGTTGTATAAATCTTGGCAGTTTCAACCGTTCTTTTGGTCTTACCTGCATCGCTGCGGTGCGCAGAATATTCTGCCCCAATAGTTTTAATGTACGCTGCATCATTTCACCGGTTTCATCATCCACATTGCGCAAATTGTGTATCAGTTCTCCCGTATTTGCAAGCCAGTATTTTGCTGTATCCTGCAACGTATGCACATCTTTATGGGCTAGTAGCTCGTATACTGCATCTACAAACTGTTCTCGCTGCTCCGTACTAAGCTCAGCCATCCAGCTACGCACCGTCTGGTCCAAAAATTTGCCGCTTGGTGTCACTTCTTCCAAATAGATAAACTCTGCGCCTTTTACACTCCAGGAATACGGATCATGCTGCATCAGAAAATGTTCTGTACTTTCAATGACCGTATACTCTTCGGCATGCTCCAAAGCTAAACCAAAGAAAGATGTTTGCGGTACATAGGTCTGAATACGGTCACAAATGGTCTGATACCCGTTACTGGCAATGACATCCTCCAAAAATCCCGGACCATCATTGTTGTAAATAGACACAATACGTTCTTGCACATCCGGCTCACAAAAGGCTGCTGCATAAATAGCCAAATTGCCTCCTTTGGAGTGGCCCCCTACATATAGTGGGCCTGTTGTGCGTCCTGCTACATCATTCAAGTATCGCACTGCTTCCAGCTGTGCCGGCACACCGCTTACAAAGGTCATATTAAAGTCTTCTTTCCAGCCAACAACACTATAATCTGTTCCTCGATATGCGACAAAATGACTGCCGTCGTCTAAAGAAACTGTGATCGCTGCAAACTGTTTTTCTGTATTTAAGTCTATCTGATGTACATGATAAGACAAATGTAAATTACCAAATCGTACCGTTTCCGCCATAGCCATAAAAATTCGTTCATCGTTTTTGTCACGCAGATTTTTTGCTTCTTCTGATAGCGCTGCAAACTCCATCGCTGCCTCTGCAATTGTCTTGGTATCGCCGTTGTGTAATCCACCTACAATATCCTGAAGTACAACATAAGCCATACAGCTAAACAATAAGTTGTCCACCATATTGAGTGGCACCTGCTGAAATGTTAAGTCGCCTCGCCACTCTAAATAATCAAACATATCTGACATTGCCATCACCTCTCTGCATCAAGTATGCCATCCATTTTTCTATTTGTATCATATCATATTTTATGCCCATTTTCAGTAAAAAAATATCCTGATATAGTTACAATTCTATACCAGGATATTTACGTATTTCTTTATAAATTGTCAAAGGAACCGTTTAGAACAGCAAATTTCCTACGTGATATACTACAAAAGTAACTACCCACGCTACTGCTAATTGGAACGCTACTGCCTGGCCTGTCCAAGCCCAGCTGCCGGATTCCCGTTTAATTGTTGCCAATGTGGCAGTACATGGAGTATATAACAGACAGAATGTCATCAGTGCATAGGCATTGACTGCACCAAAGCCCATGGCTGCTAAAATCGGTACCAGTTCTGCCATACCGGTATCAGAGTTCATATTCTGAATACCAAACAGTACGCCACAGCTTGCCACTACGACTTCTTTGGCCGCTAAGCCGGACAACAACGCTACGATAATCTGCCAGTAGCCCAATCCTACAGGTGCAAATACAGGAACCAGTACTTTCCCTAAGATTGCGCCAAAGCTTGTACCCATGTCTTCTACAATCCCTGTTGGCCCACAATTTAAAAGCAGCCACATAATAATGGATGCTACAAAAATTACAGTACCCGCACGAGTAACATAATCTTTTACCTTTTCCCACACATAGATTGCCACGCTGTATGCATTCGGTGCTTTGTATTCAGGCAATTCCATCATCAGGTTGTTCTTCGCTTCTTTTTTATCCATCAGTTTCAGTACAAATGCTGTAAGCAATGCTACAATGATACCCAATAAATACATAGAATACGCTGCAATCATAGCATGTTCACCAAAGAACATCTGTGAAAATACAACATAAATCGGCAGTCTTGCACTACAGGACATAAACGGTGTAATCAGAATTGTCTTTCTGCGGTCATTCATATCTTCCAATGCACGGGATGCCATAATGGCAGGTACGGTACAGCCAAAACCCAGCAGCATAGGAATAAAGGCACGACCGGATAACCCCAGTTTTCCCATAATGCCATCCATTACATAGGCCACGCGTGCCATATAACCACTGTCTTCCAAGAAAGCCAAGGCCAAGAACAAAATAAAAATGTTAGGCAGGAATGTTAAAATCGTACCTACCCCTGCTACGATACCATCTACAATCAAGGATACCAATACCTCATGTACATTCAATGCAATCAGCATATTCAGTATTCCTTCTGAACACCACTCAATAGCCGGTTCTACAAATGCCCCTTTGAGCCCATCCCCAATAGTAAATGTAAGCGCAAACACCAATGCCATGATGCCCAAAAAGATTGGCAGTCCTAAAAACTGATTGGTCAGAATCGCATCTACTCTATCGGTGCGTTCTGCTTTCTGTGCTTTATTA
>JAFNVD010000107.1 GCA_017383785.1 Peptococcaceae bacterium
AAATATTGAGAAAGTGATAGAGGAAGCAGTAGTATGGATGGCATTGTAAATGTAATGAAACCTGCCGGTATGACTTCACACGATGTGGTTGCCAAACTGCGCAGAGTTTATCACACAAAGAAAGTTGGACATACCGGTACATTAGACCCTGATGCCATTGGGGTATTGCCGATATGTGTAGGCCAGGCAACACGTCTGGTAGAATACTTTACAGAAAAAGATAAAACATATAAAGTGATTATGAAATTCGGTAATGAAACCACTACACAGGATTCCTCCGGTGAAGTGACCATTACTACGGAGCTGCCAACTTTGAGCAAAGCCGAATTCTGTGCTGTAACCGAACAGTTTATTGGCGAAATTCAACAAGTTCCTCCGATGTACTCTGCCATCAAAAAAGATGGGCAGCCATTATACAAATTAGCACGTGAAGGTGTGGAAGTAGAAATCGAGCCACGACCTGTTACGATTCATGGCATCAAAGTTTTGATGTACAACAAAGAATCTGCCATGTTGGAAGTGCATTGCGGCAAAGGTACGTATATTCGTACACTGTGCCAGGATTTGGCCAGAGCATGTGGGAGCAGTGCTCATATGACCTATTTGATGCGTTTGTCCAGCGGCGATTTCAATATCTCAGATGCGGTTCCGCTGGCTAGATTGGAACAAAGTGAAACACCGGAACAGTTTTTGCAAGGTATGAATGATTGTTTACATGCAATGCCTGCAGTTACGGTTACGGACAAAAAAATGATGGAACGTATTGTGAATGGCTTATCACAAAAAGCACAAGGCGCAGAATCCTTAGCAGAAGGCACCGTATGTCGTGCTGTTACTCAGGAGGGTATGCTGTTGGCTATCGGCACCATTATCAATCAAGCGTTCCAGCCTAACAAAGTGTTTAAGTGTGGTGAATGATTTGAACCAATGTGCAGACAATCAATATACACATAGCGAACCCTTTCGCACTGTTGTTTTGGGTAATTTTGACGGCCTGCATATCGGTCATCAGCAGTTAATTCAATTGGGGAAAAGCATTGCAGATGCAAATCATGAAGAATTGGCTGTATTTACCTTTCATCCACAGATACAAGAACTTCGCAATCCGGAATTTCGTTATTTGTTGACAAGCGAACAAAAAATACAGAAATTCCGAGAGATGCAGGTGCAGCATATTGAAACGATTCCTTTCGATATGCAGATTGCCCGGTTATCTCCCGAGGCGTTTGTTCGTCAGATTCTGGTGGAACGTATGCACGCGAAGCATATTGTAGTTGGTTTCAACTATACATTTGGGTATCAAGGCGCAGGTAATTCGGATCTTTTGACCGAATTATGTGCACAGTATGGTATCGCAGTAACAGTTATGCAGCCTTGCTATATTGAAGAAGAACTTGTAAGCAGTTCTAATATTCGGCACTATCTGCAAGAAGGAAATATTGAAAAAGCCAACGAACTTTTGGGTTACGTATTTACTTTACGCGGAGAAGTGGTATATGGCAATCAAATCGGTCGTACCATAGGGTTCCCGACAGCCAATATTCCTGTACCTGCACAGCAAATGCTGCCTGCTAATGGTGTATATGCTGCTATGGCAGAGGTAGATGGTGTGCGTTATCCGGGGATTTTAAACATTGGCTGCAGACCGACAGTGAATAACGGTTCGCATATTAGTATTGAAGTACATTTGATGGACTTTGATCAAAATATTTACGGCAAGCAGATTCGTATTGCAATTTGTCATTTTTTGCGTCAGGAAAGCCGATTTTCAGGGTTAGACGCATTGAAAGAACAACTGGAAAAAGATAAACAAAATGCATTACAGCTTTTTGCAAAAAACACTTGCAAAACATGTAGATATACTGTATAATATCTGCTTGTGAACCGAATGCTCGGTTAGTCGTTCTCCAGCGAATACTTAGCATTGGGCGATTATAAAAATTTTTCAGGAGGTGCCTCATCATGGCATTAGACAAAGCTACTAAAGAAGCTTTAATCAGAGAATTCCAGTTACATGAAACTGATACTGGGTCTCCAGAAGTTCAGATTGCAATTCTGACAAACAAAATCACTTATTTAACCGAACACTTAAAACAGCATCCAAAAGATCATCATTCCCGTCGCGGTATGCTGAAAATGATCGGTCAGCGTCGTTCTTTACTGAACTACGTAAAAGACAAAGACATCGAAAGATATCGTAAAATCATCAGCGTTCTGGGTATCCGTCGGTAGTAAGATTTTTGAAACTCCAAAGAGCAGCCCTAGGCTGCTCTTTTTGAGTTCATAAAGAGTTTCATTTTTATTACTTTTTTACAATATTTTATTTTGTGTAACTCTGCACGGAGGTGTAATTAATAAACAAGAGCAAACCCATTTTGGGGCAAGAATTGTGTTTGTTCCTGTTTGTTAATTGCTCCACCGAGCAGAAATGATATTCATTTTTTAAGGAGGAGCAAGTTATGGGTAACATTTTAAGAAAATCCATTCAGGTTGGTGGCCGTGCAATGACACTGGAAACCGGCCGTATGGCAAAACAGGCAAGCGGTGCAGTATTCTGTACTTATGGCGACACAGCAGTACTGGTAACAGCTGTAGGTTCCAAAGCACCAAAAGATGGCGTAGATTTCTTCCCTCTAACAGTAGATTACGAAGAAAAATTATACGCAGCAGGTAAAATTCCTGGCGGTTTCCTGAAACGTGAAGGGAAAGCAAGTGAAAAAGCAATCCTGAGCAGCCGTTTGATTGACCGTCCAATTCGTCCTTTATTCCCAAAAGGCTACCACAATGATGTACAGGTTGTAGCAACTGTATTGTCCGTAGATATGGACAATGCACCGGATGT
This sequence comes from Peptococcaceae bacterium, assembly GCA_017383785.1. GTDB lineage: Bacteria > Bacillota > Peptococcia > Peptococcales > Peptococcaceae > UBA7185. Next base: position 2,843 of record JAFNVD010000107.1, read on the forward strand.
ACTGGCTATGGTAGGTGCGTCCGCAGCTCTGCACTTGTCTCAGGTGCCATTCATGGGTCCAATCGCAGGTGTTGTAGTTGGTCTGGTTGATGGTGAATTTATTATCAACCCAAATCAGGAACAGGAAGAAAAAAGCTTAATGCACTTAACTGTTGCCGGTACTGCTGATGCAGTAATGATGGTAGAAGCAGGTGCAAAAGAAGTTCCGGAAGCAACTATTCTGGATGCTATCATGTTTGGTCATGAAGAAATCAAAAAAATCGTAGCAGCAATCGAAGAATTCCGTACAGAAGCACTGGCTCTGGAATTGGCTAAAGAAAAAGTTGTGCCTGAGCTGAAAGTAATTCCGGAAGAAATCGAAGCAGCAGTAAAAGAATATACCTATGACAACCTGCTGGAAGCAATCCGCATTAAAGAAAAACATGCTCGTGATGCAAAAGCAGAAGAAGTAAAAGCAGAAGCACTGGCTCATTTATTAGAACAGTTCCCTGAACAGGAAGATGACCTGCGTGCAGCATTAGACGGCCTGATGAAATACATTGTACGTCGTCTGATCACCGTTGACAAAATCCGTCCTGACGGTCGTGAAATGACAGAAGTGCGTCCAATTACTTGCGAAGTAGATATTCTGCCTCGTCCACACGGCAGTGCTCTGTTCACCCGTGGTCAGACACAGATTCTGTCTACCGTTACACTGGGTGCCGCTCGTGAAGAACAGATTCTGGATGGTCTGGACAACGAAAGCAGCAAACGTTATATTCATCACTACAACTTCCCTCCATACAGCGTAGGGGAAGCACGTCCAATGCGTGGTCCTGGTCGTCGTGAAATTGGTCACGGTGCACTGGCAGAACGCGCTCTGGAACCTGTAATTCCAAGCGATGCAGAATTCCCATATACCATTCGTGTAGTATCCGAAGCATTAGAATCCAACGGTTCTACTTCTATGGGTAGTGTTTGCGGCAGCACCATGTCTCTGATGGCAGCAGGTGTACCAATCAAACGTCCTGTATCCGGCGTTGCTATGGGCTTAATCCGTGAAGAAAACGAATTCAGCGTATTGACTGACCTGCAGGGTCTGGAAGATGCTCTGGGCGATATGGACTTCAAAGTAGCTGGTACTACCGAAGGTGTTACAGCAATTCAGATGGATATTAAAATTGCAGGTATCAACCGTGCAATTCTGGAACAGGCTCTGAAACAGGCACATGATGGTCGTATGTTCATTCTGGGCAAAATGCTGGAAGCAATTCCACAGGTACGTGAAGAACTGTCTCAGTATGCCCCACGTGTAATTACAATGAATATCAATCCTGATAAAATCCGTGATGTTATCGGGCCTGGCGGTAAAGTTATCAAGAAAATCGTGGAAGATACCGGCGTTAAAATCGATATCGAAGATGATGGCCGCGTAATGATTATGTCCAGCGATGCAGAGGCTTCCGCAAAAGCTGTGAAAGCAATCGAAGACATCGTTGCAGAAGTAGAAGTAGGTCGTACCTATATGGGTAAAGTTGTACGTATCACCGACTTCGGTGCATTCGTGGAAGTACTGCCTGGCAAAGATGGTCTGGTTCATATTTCTCAGCTGGCATTAGAACGCGTGAAAAAAGTTGAAGACGTTGTGAAAATCGGTGACGAAATCATGGTAAAATGTATCGAAATCGATGAAAAAGGTCGCGTAAACTTGTCTCGCAAAGTATTGCTGAACAAAGAAGAAAACTAATTTTCATACAATAAAAACATAGGCTGTCACAGGAATAGTGGCAGCCTTTTTTCAAATAAGTCTTCCCAATGAAGTGTGAAGATAAATAGATTTGCAAAGGAGAACCGCTATGAATATCAATTTTACCCGTGATGAAGCGTTAGCTTTACTCAAAAAATACAACAAAGAAAAATTCCACATTGAACATGCATTGACATTAGAAGGCGTTATGGGCTGGTATGCCCGTGAGCTGGGGTATGGGGAAGAAGAACAGTTCTGGCGTATGGCAGGGCTCTTGCATGATATCGACTTTGAAGTATATCCGGCAGAACACTGCAAAAAAGCACCGGAATTGTTGGCAGAATTAAATGCCAGCGATGCACTGGTACATGCTGTTTGCAGCCATGCTTATGGGATTTGCAGTGATGTAGAACCAACACATCTGATGGAAAAAGTACTGTTTGCTGTAGATGAATTGACAGGTTTAATCGGTGCAGGTGTATTGATGCGTCCAAGCAAAACCGTAATGGATATGGAAGCAGACAGCGTAAAACGCAAATTTAAAGACAAGCATTTTGCTGCAGGCTGCAGCCGTGATATCATTCGTACCGGTGCAGAACGTTTAGGTTGGGAGTTAAACGACTTATTTGCCAAAACAATCTTAGGTATGCGTGACTGCGAAGCCAGCGTTAGAGCTGAATTAGCAGCGTTAGAAGGCTAATAAAATAACAATAGCATGACAACAAAACCCCGTATCCATCGGATACGGGGTTGATTTATTGTT
>JAFNVD010000108.1 GCA_017383785.1 Peptococcaceae bacterium
ATTGATATGAAACAGCCGGAACATCGAGAGCAAGTGGTACAAACATTGGAATTAGCACTAAAGCGAGACCGCATCAAAACCAAAGTACATGGCATCAGTCATTTGGGATTGGTAGAAGTCACACGGCAACGTACCCGTGCACCACTTTCTGAAGTGATGGAAGAAGAATGTGCTGTATGTGACGGTCGAGGCCGAGTTGGAAAGCAGGTGAACAGATGAAACTGTTTGCATTAGGGGATCCGCATTTATCCTTTGATAAAGAAGGAAACGAATATAAGCCTATGGGTATTTTCGGCGACGGCTGGCAAAATCATGGCGAAAAAATCCGCACACATTGGTGCAGTGTGGTCAGTGAAGAAGATGTGGTGCTTATGCCGGGTGATATTTCCTGGGCTATGACATTAGAAGAATTTGCACCGGACTTGGCATTCCTGTCTGAACTGCCGGGGCGAAAGATTATTGTAAAAGGCAATCATGATCTTTGGTGGGATAGTTTGAGTAAAATCCGCAAGATATTGCCGGCAGAGTTTGATGTGCTGCAAAATAATTGTTTTGTATTTGGTGATACGGCAGTATGTGGTACACGGGGCTGGATGTGTCCGGATACGTTAGAAGATGGCACCACACGTTTTAGTGACCCTCATGACGAAAAAATATTTCAGCGTGAGTTAGGGCGGCTGAAATTATCGTTGGACAGTGTGCCGGAGCATGTACAGCACAAAATAGTCATGTTTCATTATCCGCCTGTAAACGGTAAGTTGGAAAAAAGTGTTTTGGTAGAACTCATGCAACAGTACGAAGTGGATACTTGCCTCTATGGGCATTTGCACAGCTATGCCATGCACAACTCTCTAAAAGGGGAGCATTGGGGAATTGACTTTCATTTGGTCAGTGCTGATTACCTTGGTTTTATGCCGAAATTAATATGTGAACTATAACTGTAGGGGACGCTGTCCTCAGCGTCCCGCATAATTTATCGATTATAAATATTTGCAAGGAGTTGTTTACCATGAAACAAATTATTCAGACAAACAATGCGCCACAGGCCATTGGCCCATATTCTCAAGCAGTGATGGCCAACGGCACATTATATGTATCCGGCCAGATTCCTGTAGTGCCTGCTACCGGAGCGATTGTATCTGATAAAGTAGAAGACCAGACACGTCAGGTAATGGAGAATGTAAAAGCAGTAGTAGAGGCTGCTGGGCTTACATTGGATAACGTAGTAAAGACCACTGTGTTTATCAAAAATATGGATGATTTTGCAGTCATCAATGGCATTTACAGTGAATATTTTAAAGAAAATTGTCCGGCGCGTGCTTGTGTAGAAGTAGCAAGACTGCCGAAAGATGTACTGATTGAAATGGAAGCCATTGCGGTAGTGATGTAAATCTGTTCTTTTCATTGACAATTTGTGGCTGATATGATATATTGTACAGAACAAATGAATATGCTGGCGTTGATGAAGAAGAGTAGACTGAACATAAGCTTTAGCGAGTCGGGGATGGTGTGAGCCTGGTGCGGCGTTTAGGTGAAAGGCGCTTCGGAGCTGGATATTGAAAGTGGGCGCAGCGTAGTTGTGTTGTGCCAATCAGGGTGGAACCGCGGGAAATAGTATCTCTCGTCCCTGTCATTATGACAGTGGCGGGAGTTTTTTTATTTGCTCGTGTACTGTTGTAGAAGATACGTGCGAAATTAATTCAAGGAGTGAAATGCAATGAACTTTCAAGAAATGATTTTAACATTGAACAAGTTCTGGGGTGAGCAGGGTTGTATCATTATGCAGCCGTATGACATTGAGAAAGGTGCAGGGACCATGAATCCTTCCACATTCTTACGTGCATTGGGTCCAGAACCATGGAATGTGGCTTATATTGAGCCATGTCGTCGTCCTGCCGATGGTCGTTATGGGGAAAACCCAAACCGTCTGCAGCACTACTATCAGTATCAGGTAATTCTGAAACCATCTCCTGACAATATTCAGGAATTGTATTTGCAGAGTTTAGAAGCACTGGGGATTAATACTCTGGAGCATGATATTCGTTTTGTAGAAGATAACTGGGAATCTCCTACACTGGGCGCATGGGGCCTGGGCTGGGAAGTATGGCTAGATGGCATGGAAGTAACACAGTTTACTTACTTCCAGCAGTGCGGTGGTATTGACTGCAAACCTGTTTGCGGTGAAATCACTTATGGTTTGGAACGTCTGGCTACTTTCATTCAGGGTGTAGACAGCGTATACGACATTCAGTGGGTTGGCGACGTACAGTATCGCGATGTATTCCATCAGAATGAAGTGGATTACTCCGAATACAACTTTAAAGTGGCTGACACCGATATGCTGTTTATGTTCTTTGATGCATATGAAAAAGAAGCGATGCGTGTAGTAGAGGCAGGTCTGGTACAGCCGGCATATGACTACGTATTGAAATGCTCTCATACATTCAACTTGCTGGATGCAAGAGGTGCGATTAGTGTTACAGAACGTACTCACTATATTGCTCGTGTACGCAATATGGCACGTGCATGTGCCCAAGGTTATGTTAAACAACGTGAAGCACTGGGTTACCCAATGCTGAAAGACCCAGCATTACGTGCAAAATTAAATCTGGATAAAACAGAAACAGTAGAGGAGGAAGCATAATGCGCGATTTATTATTGGAAATTGGCCTTGAGGAAGTGCCTGCAAAATTTATGCCTCCGGCACTGGCAGAATTAAAACAGCTGGCTGAAACAGCTTTGACTGAACAGCGTATCAGCTTTGACGAAGTAGTAACTTATGGTACACCACGTCGTATTGCGCTGGTAGTAAAAAATATTGCAGAAAAACAGGCAGACTTAGAAGAAGAAGCAAAAGGTCCTGCGGTAAAAGCCGCATACGATGCTGACGGCAATCCTACCAAAGCGGCTATGGGGTTTGCACGTGGTCAGGGTGTAGAGGTAGCTGATCTGTATCAGAAAGAAGTAAATGGCGGTATGTACGTATTCGCTACCAAAAAAGCAGTAGGGGTAGCGACTGAGGAAGTATTGCCAACACTGCTGCCACAGCTGGTAACAGGCATTCATTTCCCAAAACCAATGCGTTGGGGTTTCACCGAACTGCGTTATGCTCGTCCAATTCGCTGGATTGTTGCATTGTATGGTGATGCGGTAGTACCATTTACCATCGAAGATATTGCTAGCGGCAATGTAAGCCGTGGTCATCGTTATCTAGGTACCGATCATCTTGTAATCCCATCTGCAGCTGAATATTTGGCTACTATGGAACAGGATTATGTAATCGCTGATCAGACTCGTCGTGAAGCGATGATTGTAGAGCAGATGAATGCATTGGCAGCATCCGTAGAGGGTACTGTTGACATCGATGCAGATTTGTTAGAAGAAGTAGTATATCTGGTAGAATATCCAACAGCTCTGATGGGCGAATTTAACCCAGCTTATATGCTGATGCCGGAAGAACTGATTATTACTCCGATGAAAGAACATCAGCGTTATTTCCCTGTGAAAAAAGGTCATCACATTATGGCCAAATTTATTACTGTACGCAATGGGAATGCTGAGCACTTGAATTTAGTACAAGCGGGCAATGAAAAAGTATTGGAAGCACGTTTGGCTGACGCAAAATTCTTCTATGATGAAGACTTGAAAATCCGTTTAGAAGACAACGTGGAAAAACTGAAAACTATTGTATTCCAGGAAAAACTGGGTACTATTTATGAAAAAACCATGCGTATGCAGCAAGGTGTAGCAGTAATTGCTGACTGGCTGAACCTAGGCGAAGGTGTAAAAGAACGTGCAATGCGCGCTGCGTACTTGTCCAAAGCTGACCTTGTAAGCAATGTTGTATATGAATTCCCTGAGTTACAGGGCTTGATGGGTGAAAAATATGCATACCCACAGGGTGAACATCCTTTGGCTGCCAAAGCAATTTCCGAGCATTATCTTCCAAAAAATGCAGATGGGGAATTGCCTCTGACATTTGAAGGTGTAGCATGCAGTCTGGCTGATAAACTGGATACCATCGTAGGCTGTTTTGCGGCAGGGATTGAACCAACTGGTTCTCAGGACCCATATGCATTGCGTCGTCAGGCAGCAGGGATTTGCAGCATCATTGTAGGCCGTAGCATCTTGGTAAGCTTGACCGCATTGATTGAGCAGGCAGCAGATCATTATCCTGCTGAGATCATTGGCGATAAAGCGGTGTTGGTACAGCGTGTATATGAATTCTTTGAACAGCGTGTACGTAATATCTTAAATGATAAAGGCTATCGTTATGACGTAATCGAAGCCGTAGTGGCAAGCGGTTATGATAATATCACCGAAACATTGTTGCGTGCAGAAGCAGTTGATAAAATGAAAGATACCGAAGCATTTGGTAAAGTACTGACAGCATTTACTCGTGCAAACAACCTGGCGAAAAAAGCAACTACACTAGATGTAAACGAAGAATATTTGGTAGTAGAAGCTGAACAACAGTTGTGGAGCGATATTCAGTATGTAGAAAACACTACAGCATTGCTGATGGCAAAACGTTCTTACAGCGAGGCACTGACCATTATCTCTATGATGGAAGAAAACATCAGCGCATTCTTTGACAGTGTTATGGTTATGGATGAAAATGAAAACATCAAAACCAATCGCTTGGCACTGTTAGGCCGCATTAGTAGATTGGCCGGTCAGATTGCTGATTTAAGCAAAATCGTTCAACAATAAAATAAATCTTTAAACCGACAAACAATTCTGCTCCCCTCGTTCCATGGACAGATTCTTGATTGTACAGCTTAGCTGCACTTTGTGCATCACGTTTTGTACAATCTTCGAATCTGTTCATGTCAATGTCGACGCCGCAGAAAGTGTTTGTCGGTTTTGTTTTGATTTTTACTATTCTTTTCTTTTTCCAAATAAAAACTGAAATGCGTATACCAGCACAATTCCATTATTGAGCAGTGCGATCAGGCATTCTAAAAATACTAAAAAATAAAACCAAAATCCGTATGGATGATATATACTAAAGCCCAAACAGAAATAGCAGCTAAAGCTAAAGAAAAATGCAGTTGGGAAGTCTAACAGTATCGGCTGATAGTTCATGAGTGCGCTGCGTAGCCCTTGGGTATAGCCGTTCATGCTGTCAATCCACAAAAAATACAATGCGAAAAAGAAAATGACTGCAATCACCATGATGCAGGAAAAAATGATGGTGATAATGAGTCTGGTATGCTCGGAAATTTCCTGTACCGGCATAGAAATCAGTAACAGCCACATTAGTTTGTACCATTGGGGAAGCAATAATAGTACTGTAATTGTGCTAAAACAGCATAGTTCATCATGCCAAATACGCAAATGATTGGTCGGCATAATATGCAGGTCGCACCCCACAAATATACAACCTAGCGCAAAAGGCGATAAAAATAGAATTATTTTTTCTCTCCAACCGTTATGCCATTTTTTGTGACGAAAGCAGTAGTACCAAAAAATTAGTAAAAGGATTGTTTGCATACATAACAAAATGCCCAAAATAGCCACCCTTTCTTGATTGCCGATAGGTGTGTCTTTACTATCTGTGGCAATGTAGGGTATAATACAGTTGTATTGCTTAATGGTTACTTTATGTACAATGAGA
>JAFNVD010000109.1 GCA_017383785.1 Peptococcaceae bacterium
AATCAAAATGATTCTGCGACCATATTTATCGCTCATAGGACCCCAAAATAATGTACCGACTGCATAGAAGAAGAAAAAAGCCACCAGTGTCAAGTTTGTCAGTGCTGTCGGTGCACCTAAAATTTCACTCATGCTCGGCAATGCCGGCAAATACAAATCGGTAGACAGCGGAATAAACATATTCATCAATGTGATGAACAGCACTAGCCCTGTCTTACCTAAATATTTCTGTTTCGCAATATTATCCTGTGTACTCATCTCAAACAATTCATCCTTTCCAATCAACACAGATACATCTACTATAAAGCAAACTATGTAAAGAAAATGCAATCCCCATCTTAACGGGAAACTACCTTTATGTCAATAAAAACCGGGCCATCAAACGATGACCCGGAAAAATAATGCTACATCTTGCGCTACCGGATGATTTGATTATTTTTGGCTCGGATACCATCACCTTCGCCGTGCAAATAATCAAATATCCGGCACCGCATATCATTTATTTTGTTAAACAGTGACGCAGGAAAATTTTATTGTCTAGCGTCACACCGATTTCTTAGATAAATTTTTGTAGAACAAGGCGGCTTTTGATTTTGCGAGCGACGCGTACTTAGCGTACGCAAGGCGAACGAAATCAAAAACAACGCAGTTATACGGAAATTTAGCAAGAAATCACTACGCCTGTTTCGTAAACCTTATATTCATCCTCACCAACCTGAGCCAATACTTTGATCTGGTATTCGCCGGACAGACCGGTTTTACTGATGAAGGTATCTACTTCACGGCTGTCAGCTTTCTGGAATGTACCTACGCACATAGCCAGGAAGTTCATTGGAGCAGTGTCTACTTTGTAGCGTCTTACTTCATCGCCCTGTACCAGCAGTACCTGTGCAATGGAGTTTTCTTCGAAGAAGCCGTTTACTAATACGCGGTCATCTTCTTCTACTACTTTTGCTTTGAATTCTGCAGGCAGTAATGCGCCTGTTTCTTCTGCTTTTACTTTCATTTTGGTAACAGGTGTTTCGATGATACCACCCAGATACTGACCTTTGCCCAGTTCGATGGTTTCGCCTGCATAGTACAGTGGCAGTTTTTCTGCACGATAGCAGTTAGCAGGTACATGCAGTTCCATTACTACTTCGTCATTTACCAGTTCGCAAGTGATAGAGTTGAATGTGTATACATGTTCACCAGGATTCATGGACAGCATTACAGCCATACCTTCGCATGGTTTGCCATCTTCATAACCGATACCGCCGGAGTGTACCATGTAATGACCTTCGTTGTAGTATTCAACGTTGCAGATGTATGGGGAGAAGAAGTCTGCGCCTCTTTCTTTACCATACTGCCAAATCTGTTCGATTTCCATTTTTTCTGTGTCGATTCTGTAACGAACGCCGCGGGAGAAGTTGTCTTTTGCAGCAACGTAGTTTTCTTTGATTTTGCTTCTGTAGTGACCGTTGTCAAACAGCATGATATCGCCATCAGGCAATACTACGCATGCGTGCTGTTCATACTGCCAGTCAAAGTTTGCTACATCGCCAACCGGTTTGAAGAAGTATTTCTGCATATCTTCAGGCCAGCCTGTTGGGTCACCGATGATCCAGTTCAGTTTTGCTTTGCCGTTTTCGTCCAGTTCATAGTCCAGGTTAATAACAGCATCCTGGTGACGACCGGATAATGTCAGACTGTTGGTTTTTTTGTCATACCATACAGCATTGTTGTGGAACCAGTCATGAGCATCCTGGCTGCCGGAACCAGCTGTTGGGTACTGTGGCAGTACATCTTTGTAGTCCCATTTACGCAATACTTCACCTGTGTTTTTGTCTAACAATACGCAAACGTCTTCTACTGTACCGGAGTACATATCGAAGCACAGCATCAGAATATTGCCGTCTTCCATTACGAACTGGTCATGGTGATAACCACCGATTGGGTTTGCATATTCTTTGAATACTTTACCGCTGAATGCCATTTCGTAGATACCTGTTGTGAAGTATGGCATTTTTACCAGACGTTCTGTACCAATCAAGATATGGCCGTTTGGCATACGTTTGCAGTCAAATGCAAAGTTTACGCAGGAGTACCAGCGCAGATCACCTTTGTAGTCATATGCTACAGGGAAAGAACGCATAGCAGCTGTCAAGAAAATCAGGTTGTCGCCCATGTATTCTTTTGTAGTTTCCATTTTGGTAGCCAGAGGTACACCGGCCATCAAAGGTTCGGTCTGAATTTTTACAGTTGCTTTTTCACCGTTGCTCAGAACGATTTCTACAGTATTTTCATAATCTGCATATAAGCCATAGATTGGCAGAATGTGTTTTTTTGTTGCAGGGAATCTGTGAGTGATATTGCCTTCCACTTCTTTCCCCAATACAGTAATGGTAGTTTCACTTGCAGCAGGTGTTTCAAACATTACTACTGCAGTCAGTGGGCAAAACTCATATGGGTTCAGTTTTACCAGTGGGTTGGTCAGTGTGTAGTTACCTGCTTCGAATTCAGCCAAAAAAGCCTGTTCAGAAGCATACTGACGTTCAATAATGTGTGGAATTCTTTCATAATTGATTGTTTCCATG
>JAFNVD010000110.1 GCA_017383785.1 Peptococcaceae bacterium
AAGCGAACAGCAAAACCGTGATGGGCAGAATGTAGCAAGCCCGACCGGGGCAAATGTACAGAATGCACAATCGGAAGTAAAAAACGTTACTTTAAATGGTGTGTTTAATGGATTGGCTGATGGGCACAGTGCAGAAATTGCTGTGGATGGTGAAGCGACAGTGTTTCAGTTTTATGATGAAGCAATTGCAGAACAGCTGGAAATCATGGAAACAGGAACGATTATTCAATTTGATGTAGAGACTGATGATGAAACCGGTGTGATGACTATTGTGAAGTTGTATACCACAACAGAATAGAAGGCTCAACCTATGAACTGCTATGTATGAGTGGAAATATATTTCACTGCATAGCAGTTTTATTATATACAATAAAATTAAGGGAAAATCAGAAAAATATTTTCACTTTCTGCAAACTCCTACTAAACAAGTGCGAAGAATGATGATATAATATAAAAAGGTATGAAGGAATTATTTTTCTGACATTGTTTGAAATAAGCAAGAGAAATCATTGCGTAAAAATAGGAGGAATCGCCAGTGAATGAAGAAATGCTGAAAGAACAGGCAAAACAAATCAGAAGAGATATTGTTAATATGGTCGGTGCAGCGAAATCCGGTCATCCGGGTGGCAGTTTATCTGCAGCAGAAATTTTAACATATCTGTACTTCGAAGAAATGAACGTAAAACCGGAAGAACCAAAATGGGCAGATCGTGACCGTTTTGTGTTATCTAAAGGTCATGCAGCACCTGTGCTGTATGCAACACTGGCACACAGAGGCTTTTTCCCAGTAGAGGAACTGGGTACATTGCGTAAACTGGGTTCTCATTTGCAGGGGCACCCTGATATGAAAAAAGTACCGGGCGTAGATATGTCTACCGGTTCTTTGGGCACAGGTGTTTCTACAGCTGTAGGTATGGCATTAGCTTGTCAGTTGGACAAAAAAGAAAACTATGTATATACCGTATTGGGTGATGGTGAAATTCAGGAAGGTCAGGTATGGGAGGCGGCTATGTCTGCGGCACATTACAAACTGGACAACCTGATTGCATTTGTAGACAACAACGGTTTACAGATTGACGGTAACATTGATGATGTATTGAGCCCAAATCCGATTGATGCAAAATTTGTAGCGTTTGGCTGGCATGTACAGGTGATTGATGGTCATGACTTCCAGCAGATTGCTGACGCTGTGAAAGCAGCGAAAGCAGCGAAAGGTCAGCCAAGTGCAATTATCGCAAAAACTGTAAAAGGCAAAGGCGTATCTTTCATGGAAAATCAGGCCGGTTGGCATGGCAGTGCTCCAAATGCAGAGCAGATTGCACAGGCTATGGAAGACTTGAAATAAGAGGAGGAACAGAACAATGGCGAGTATTGCAACACGTGACGCATACGGTGAAGCATTGGCTGAGCTGGGTGCAGTAAATGAAAATATTGTGGTGTTGGAGGCCGATCTGTCCAAATCCACAAAAACAAGTGACTTCAAAAAAGTATATCCGGAACGTTTCTTTAATATGGGGATTGCTGAACAGAATATGATTGGGACTGCGGCCGGGTTTGCAGCAGCGGGGAAAACTCCGTTTGCCAGCACATTTGCTGTGTTTGCTGCAGGCCGTGCATACGACCAGATTCGTAACTCTATCGCATATCCAAATTTAAACGTAAAAATCGCAGCTACTCATGCAGGGTTAACTGTAGGGGAAGATGGCGGTTCTCATCAGATGCTGGAAGATATCGCTTTAATGCGTGCGCTGCCAAACATGACAGTTATCGTACCTGCTGATGGTATCGAAACCAAACAGGTAATCAAAGCAGCGGCAGAATTAGAAGGCCCTGTATATATTCGTTTGGGTCGTCCGAAAGTACCTGTATTATTTGGCGATGACTACAAATTTGAAATCGGCAAAGGTGTGGTATTGAAAGAAGGTACTGATGTAACATTAATCGGTACAGGTATTATGGTAAGCAAAGCAATGGAAGCTGCTGAATTGTTAGCGGCTGAAGGTATTTCCGCAGCTGTAGTAAACATTAGTACAATTAAACCATTAGATGCTGAACTGATTATCGCACAGGCGCAGAAAACAGGCGCAGTGGTAACATGTGAAGAACATACCATCTGTGGCGGTTTGGGCAGTGCGGTGGCAGAAGTACTGGTAGAAAACTGCCCGGTACCAATGGCACGTGTAGGCGTAGAAGATAAATTCGGTGAATCCGGTCTGCCGGACGAATTGTTAGAAAAATACGGCTTAAGTGCATCCAACATTGCAGCAAAAGCGAAAGCAGTAATTGCAAAAAAATAAAATATATAAGATATAATATAAATAAAGCAGGATTTCCAATTTGGAAGTCCTGCTTTTGTGTTTGCTGAGAAATCTTTTTAGTCATAATCTTCTTGATTAAATGCCATTGGGTCGAAAGTAATGACCGTATAAATAGTAGTGTTTTCTTTCATTGTAAGTGCTTGTTCGATTCTATTTTGAATGCGTTTTTCCTGTCCTGCAAAGCTGAGCGGCAATGCGATGTCAAATATCAGATTGGTATGGGTTGGGGTTTTGCACATACGAAAGTCGTGAGTTTTGAGTTCCGGGCTGATTTGTTTTAGTACTTGTTCTACTTCTTTGTGCATACGATTGAGTTCGGGGTCATCTACTACTACAGGATCATAATGAATAACCAAATGAATACCATGGCTTTCAAAGCATTCTCGTTCCAAATCATCAATGATGCCATGGCACAAAAGCGGGTCGATGCGCTGGTCCATTTCTACGTGTAAGGTAGCAAAGCGCTTGTTCGGGCCGTAATCATGTACCATTAAATCATGGTAACCCATTACACGAGGGTCGGTACTGATATAATCAATGATTAAGTTGCGTAACTCCGGAGATGCTGTTTCGCCTAAAAGTGGGCTCACCGTTTCCAACGCCAGCTGCACACCGCTGTATAGGATAAACAAAGCTACCGCTAGCCCTACAAAACCATCAATTTGCCATGTAGTAAAATACTGAATTACAGCAGCTAACAATACAGCGCCGGTGGCAATCACATCATTACGGCTATCCATGGCGGTAGCTTCTAATGTTGTAGAGTGAATTTGCTGTCCTAATGTATGATTGAAGTGCATCATCCATAGCTTCACAGCCATGGAGGCGAGCAATATACTGCAGGTAAGAATCGTAAATGTTACAGCAGATGGATGCAGAATTTTGTCTACCGAAGTTTTGGCTAATTCAAAACCAATGATAACAATAATCGCAGCCACAGCCAATCCGGCAAGGTATTCATACCGCGCATGGCCATAGGGATGGTCATCATCGGCAGGCTTTTCTGCCAGCCGAAATCCAACTAATGTTACAATAGAACTGGATGCATCTGAAAGATTATTCATGGCATCAGCTACAATAGATACCGAGCCGGACAAAATACCGGCTAGCAATTTTACTAGAAACAATATTATATTGCATACTATCCCTACAAGCCCGGCCAATTTGCCTACTGCAGAGCGTACGCCGGGTTTTGTGATATCTTGATAATCTTTGATAAATAAACGAAGCAATACTTGCGTCATGTCTTCACCTCAATTGTTATTTCCCGCCATGTTCTTTCTTCCATGCTTTAATCTGCTCTAATCGTGTCTTGTATCTACCCTCAATGCCTTGTTCTGTTGGTTGATAATACTCTCTATCCAGCAAATTGTCGGGCAGGCACTGCATATTGGTAAGCTTATCTTGTGTATCGTGTGCGTATTGATAGCCTTTTCCATAGTGTAAGTCTTTCATAAGTTCTGTAGGTGCATTGCGAATGACCATAGGAACCGGTTCGGATAACTGTGTCAGAGCATCTTTTTTTGCATTTTCATAGGCCATATAAAGAGCATTGGATTTTGGTGCCATAGACATATATACCACAGCCTGCGTCAAATGCACAGTACATTCGGGCATACCGATAAAATGACACGCCTGATATGCTGCTACAGCAATTTCCAATGCGCGAGGATCGGCTAGCCCAATATCTTCGCTGGCGAACCGTGTCACACGTCGCGCTACATACAGTGGATTCTCGCCCGCTTCCAACATACGGGCCAGCCAATATACAGCAGCATCCGGGTCGGAGTTGCGCATAGATTTATGCAGTGCAGAAATCAGATTATAATGTTCTTCACCGTTTTTGTCATAAAGCAAAGATTTTTTGCTGATACATTGTTCTAGGGTTTCAGCAGTGACCGTTACGGTAGAGCCGAATGTATCGCCGTTTAAAATGACCATTTCCAGTGTCGAAAGAGCCGAACGAGCATCGCCGTTGGCAAATACAGCAATCATTTCAATTAGCTCAGGTGCCATATGAATAGTTTGCAGGCCAAACCCGCGTGGGTCATGGATGGCTCTTGTTAATAATAAAGTTAAATCCTCAGTGGTGAGAGCTTGCAGTACAAATACTTTGCAGCGAGACAAAAGCGCTCCGTTTACTTCAAAGGAAGGATTTTCTGTAGTAGCGCCGATGAGGATAATACTGCCTTTTTCCACAAATGGCAAGAAGGCATCCTGCTGTGCTTTATTGAACCGATGGATTTCATCCACGAAAACTATGGTGCGTTCGCCGCATTGTCGATTAAGTTCTGCCTCCTGCATGACAGCGCGGATTTCTTTGATGCCGCTGGTGACGGCGGAAAAATCGATAAACTTTGCTTTGGTAGCATTGGCAATAATACGAGCCAGTGTAGTTTTGCCAACGCCGGGAGGCCCCCAGAAAATCATGGAGGAAATGTTGTCATTTTCAATCAGCTTTCGAAGTACCTTCCCGGGGCCCAGCAAATGTGTCTGACCAACATATTCGTCTAAGGTTTGCGGACGTAAACGTGCCGCAAGTGGTTGCGATACCTCATGCGCAAATAATGATGGCTGCTCCATACGATGGCGCCTCCTTCCAGTAAATATTTATTCTATTGTAGCAGATATTGTGATGATTTTCTATATACAGTTATGCTATACTGAATACAGAAGTACATCATATGGAGGATGCTATGAAAAGATTATATATCATTGGCGGTACAATGGGAGTAGGCAAAACTACAGTTGGTCAACAGTTGAAAAAAGATTTACCAAATAGTGTTTTCCTTGATGGTGATTGGTGCTGGGATGCTGACCCGTTTCAAGTAACAGAAGAAACAAAGACGTTGGTGCAAGATAATATATGCCATATGTTGAACAACTTCTTACAGTGTAGCGTATATGAAACTGTGAATTTTTGTTGGGTGATGCATGAACAGGAGATTATAGATTCGATTATAGCAAAGTTGAAATTAGACAATTGTGAAGTGAAGTGTATTTCTTTAATTGCCGATGAGGAGAATTTACAGCGAAGATTAACACGCGATGTTCAAAAGGGTATTCGCAAGGAAGATGTAATAGACAGAAGTATTGCGAGAATTCCTTTGTATCAAAAGCTAGATACCGTAAAGGTAGATACCAACAATAAAACGATAGCTGAGATTGTTGCAGAAATTGCGCAATTATGAGGAATGTTGCTCGAGAGTTAAACATGAAAGCAGACCATCTATTTAATGCGTAAAAGGGCGGCGGAAAATAAATTTCTGACAATAACAATGACTCCTGATATAAAGATTGAAATTGCAAAGTTTTTTGCGTAATAAAAAGTGAACATGAGTAAAACGCACTTACGAAATTTTTTTGTAGGTGCGTTTTTTTATGCGCTAAAATATGTATCACATCTTCACATTTTCTTAATATAATTATTAGTTTTTTTTTAGCAAAAACCATTGATTTTCAGACAGGTTCGTATTATACTATCATTGTTAGCACTCGATGTGATAGAGTGCTAACAAAACAAAGGGTGAGGTGACACGTATGGAAATGGATAGCCGGAAAGCAAAAATACTTGAGGCTGTTGTATTGGATTATATCGAAACTGCAGAACCGGTTGGGTCCAGAACCATCTCCAAGAAATATGATTTGGGTGTCAGCTCTGCAACTATCCGCAATGAAATGGCCGACTTGGAAGAGATGGGTCTGATTGAGCAGCCACATACTTCGGCAGGGCGTGTACCATCTGAGGCGGGCTATCGCTAT
>JAFNVD010000111.1 GCA_017383785.1 Peptococcaceae bacterium
GGCTGGATCAGTAATGCATTGTCACAGAATCTGCCGGTGAATGATACGCCGCTGGATATTGTATTGTCCGGCAAGTTTGCCAGTATTGGGCTGTGGGAAAAAGTCACCGATGCCGATGTAAAAGAGGCAGAGGCTATTCTAGAGAAGCTTGGCATTATGCATTTAAAGGAACGCACCTACAATACCTTGTCCCAAGGGGAGAAGCAGAAAGTCATCATTGGCCGTGCGCTCATCAGCAATCCGGAAATTATTATTTTTGATGAGGCTTGCAATGGGCTGGATATCTTTGCAAAACGAGACTTGTATCAGATTATTGAGAAGCTGGCCGAAGACAATAAAAGCATCTTTTTTGTGACCCACAATACAGATGAAATATTGCCAATGTTCAATAAAGCCCTTTTGATCAAAGAAGGAAAAGTACATTCCAAAGGCGATTTGAAAGAAGTGATTCAGCAGGACAATCTGCAGGATTTCTACGGCAGTGAAGTAGATGTATTTGAACGCAATGACAGATTCTTTATTTTTGCGAAATAACTTGTAAAAATAATAAATAAAATAATAAACCCGAAGTTGGCGGAGTGATTCCGTGATACTTCGGGTTTTGTTTTTTATGTCTTTGATTTTTAAATGTTGTTTTGATTATGCAAGTTCCAGTACTTCTTCCGGTTTCAGCACAGTGCATGGAATACCGTAATTCAGTAGCTGGTTGGAATAAAAGTTTTCGTTTTGTGTAATGACAGGGAAGGTGTTGTAATGCATTGGCACAATCTGTTTGGCTCTCAGTGCGCGAGCTGCCAGCATGGCATCGGATACGTCCATGGTGTAGTTGCCGCCGATTGGCAATAAAGCTACGTCAATACGGTTGGCATTGCCCATCAATGTCATTTCGTGGCTTAAGCCGGTATCCCCTGCGTGATAAATGGTATAGCCTTCAGCTTTGATGAGAAAACCGCCGGGATTGCCCATATAAATCATCTGTCCGTCTTCTTCCAGTGCAGAGCTGTGCAGAGCGCTGGTCATTTTCACGATACCAAAGTCAAATTGATATGCGCCGCCGATGTTCATGCCGTGGGTATTGGTAACGCCTTTTTTGTGCAGGTAGCTTTCAATCTCAGGATTGCAGATTACCAGGCAGCCGGTGCGTTTGGCGATACTGACGGTGTCACCGATATGGTCGTGATGGCCATGGGTGATCAGGATCACATCGGGGGTTAAATCATCGGCACTGATTTGTGCCATAGGGTTACCGGTGATGAATGGGTCAATCAGCAGATGTTTGCCGATTTCGTGGAAATTACCCCAATAGTCTTCGGTAATGATAGAAAAACATGCATGACCGTGAAATTGAATTTTCATGAATATCACTCCAAATTATAACATGAGTACAGCAGTGTATTACGTGTATGTGTGCAGTATTTGCTGCATGGCACAAAGCCACTGCTGAAAGATTGCTTCGTGTTGCGCTGCTTTTCGTGTGCGGATATATTGCTCCACAAAAAACAGCTGATGATTGTCCAGCTGCTCCAGACACTCTTTGACCGGAAGCAGGGCGTCATCTTCGTAAATTACTTTGATTTGCATAATGATTCTCCTTTGTACAATAAATGCGATAATACCATAATGCAAGCATAGCACGATTGAGCAGGGAGAATCCATGCAAAATTTATGGAAACAAAACTGCTGCACGAAAGACTCTCATGCAGCAGTCGGAATGTTGAAATCAAAGCAGAAATTAAACGATTTTTGGCTGTGGATAGTCAACACCGAATGTTTCAACAGTCATTTCTTTGATGATTTCAGGAGATTTTGGTTTGTCGCCATAGCCTGTAGCTACTTCTGCGATACGGTTTACTTCATCCATACCTTCGATTACTTTACCGAATGCTGCATAAGCGCCATCCAGATGTGGAGCGTTTTTGTGCATGATGAAGAACTGGCTGCCTGCAGAGTCAGGATGCATGGAACGTGCCATGGAGATTACGCCCGGTTCATGTTTCAGATCGTTCTGGAAACGATTCTGGTTGAACTCGCCTCTGATGCTGTAGCCAGGGCCACCCATACCGTTGCCGTTTGGACAACCGCCCTGAATCATGAATCCGTAGATTACACGATGGAAGGTCAGGCCATTGTAGTAGCCTTTGTTTACCAGGTGGATAAAGTTGTTTACAGTGTTTGGAGCAACATCCGGATATAATTCGATTTTTACAGAGTTGCCGCTGTTCATTGTCATTGTAACAATTGGATTCTGAGCCATTATAAAATTCCTCCAAAAAATAAATTTGTTTTTGCTGTGTGTTATTATAACATAACATCCCGACAATATACCATAGGATTTTATAAATTCTTTCTGATTCTTTTAAAATCTTCACCGATATTTAGTTCAATTTTTGTATTTATAAAAGATATGGCACTATATTCAGAAAAAATAATACATTCCACTGAAAAAATAGCAGACAAAAGCAGGAATATGTGATAGAATAAGAATTAATTATTCCCTTTTTTCGTGCGGTTTTTTTAGGATGCACATCGGTGAGAAAAGGGAGATTGTGAGGTGACTTTGTGCGAAAGAAAAAATGGCTGATGACGGCAGCAATGGCGTTATGTTGTATGACAGGTGCCATGGCAATGCCGGTATATGCAGCCGAAACAACAGAGTTACAGCTTATTATCAATGACCGGCTGTATTTAGGGTCTGATGAACAGGTAAGTGCACAGCTGATCGATGATCGTGTATATGTGCCGCTGCGTTTGGTAGGGGAGTCGTTGGATCATCAGGTACAATGGCTTGGTCAAAGCCGTATGGCATGTATTCTGACTGATGATACGGCATCTTTATATCCGGAAGATGCATTTCCTGCTGTGCCGGAGGATGCACCGATTCGCGTATTGATTGATGGTCAGGTAGTGGAAATTGATCCTGACTTGGGAGAAGCATATATGCATGAGAGTGGGCGTACTATGGTGCCGGTTCGTGCAGTGACAAACAATTTGAATTGTGACGTAGATTGGCAGGATGGTGTAGTATTGGTAACAGAAAAACCACAGGAAGTGATTGCACCGTCTGAGGAGCGAGAAGATCAGGTAGCCAATGTTACCGATCGCAATCAGGGCGTTACTACAGACCGAGAACCTCAGTCCGATTCTGAGGTATCCAATTTAGAAGACCCGTCGGTATATTATGGACTCACTATTGTAGGGGATAGCATTGCTACTGCGGAACAGCTGACAGCATATCTGTACAGTAAAGAAGATCACATCAAATCTGTAATGGCGAAAAAGTATCCCGATTATGGTTTTATCGGGTTCCCTGAAGGTATTGCAGAGCTCTATATCGAAATCGGTAAAAAATATAATATTCGCGGTGACTTGGCTTTTGCACAGGCCGTAAAAGAAACCGGATATTTTCAGTTTTATGGTATTGTACGTAATGGCCAGAACAATTTCTGCGGTTTAGGTGCAACAGGTAAATTAAATACCGGCGAAGAACTGCAAAATGGTGTGGATCCGGAAAGGGCAGTGTACATTCCGGGTACCCATGGCATTACATTTGGCACCATGGCAGACGGTGTAGAAGCACATATTCAGCATTTGTATGCGTATGCTACCAAAGATCCATTGCCGGAAGGCGTTGAGCTGGTTGACCCAAGATTTAAATATGTGACACGCGGGATTGCGCCGCAGTGGACAGGTTTAAATGGCAGATGGGCGGTACCGGGCAATGGTTATGGCGAAAGTATTATTGGTGATTATTGGTTTGAAGCGCTAATACTTGAGTCTAATTAAGTTTTTATTTAAATTTTTATAAAAATCAATGCAATCGTTAACAGGAGGGGTATTATGGGAAATCCTAAAGTAGGGATCGTGATGGGCAGCGATTCCGATTTGAAAATCATGCAGGATGCAGTGAAAGTGCTGCGTGACTTTGGTGTGGAAAGTGAATTGGTAGTAGCATCTGCACATCGTACACCGTACAAAGCATTGCAGTACGCAGAATCCGCTGAAGAACGCGGTATTGAAGTCATTATTGCCGGAGCCGGTGCGGCAGCGCATTTAGGCGGTGTATTGGCAGCGGTAACTCCTTTGCCTGTAATCGGTGTACCAATCAATGCAACAGCATTGAATGGTCTGGATGCATTATATGCTATGGTACAGATGCCTTCCGGTATTCCTGTAGCAACTGTAGCAATTAACGGTGCGAAAAATGCAGGGATTTTGGCAGCACAGATTTTATCTGTGAAAGAGCCTGAACTACGCAAACAGCTGAAAGCATACAAAGAGAAAATGGCTCAGGAAGTAGAAGCTAAAAATCAGCGTGTGCAGGAAGCAGTGATTGAATAGTGTTTTATATTGAATCGTGTTTTATGAAAGACACGATTTCATAAAGAGCAAGATGTTATAAAAATATGTTTATTATAACGGTGTAATACCGTTTCATAAAAGGAGAGAATACAAACATGGCAGAGCAGAGTTTAACTTATAGTGGTGCAGGTGTAGATATTACCGCCGGTAATCAGGCAGTAGAACTGATGAAACCACTGGTAAAATCCACATTCAGAAGTGAAGTAGTAACAGATTTAGGCGGCTTTGGCGGTTTATTTGCACTGAACAAAGACAAATACGAAGAGCCAATTCTGATTTCCGGGACTGACGGTGTTGGTACCAAACTGAAAATTGCATTTGAAATGAATAAACACAATACAATTGGTATTGACGCGGTTGCAATGTGTGTAAACGACGTACTGGTAAATGGTGCAGAACCATTATTCTTCCTGGATTATTTAGCTGTTGGTAAATGTGAACCTGAACAGGTTGCAGAAGTAGTATCCGGTATTGCAGAAGGCTGCCGTCAGGCAGGGTGTGCATTAATCGGTGGTGAAACTGCTGAAATGCCGGGGTTCTATCCTGTAGGCGAATATGACGTTGCAGGCTTTACTGTTGGCATTGTAGACAAAAAGAAAATCATTGACGGCAGCAAAATTTGTGCCGGCGATGTAGTGCTGGGTCTGCCATCCACAGGGGTACACAGCAATGGGTTCTCTCTGGCTCGTAAAGTTTTATTAGAACATGCTGGTTTAAAAATGGACGATGAAATCGAAGCATTGGGCGGTGCAAAACTGGGCGATGTAATTCTGACTCCAACCAAAATTTATGTAAAAACCATTCTGGATCTGATTGAAAAAGCTGAAATCAAAGGTATGGCTCATATTACCGGTGGCGGTCTGTTAGAAAATGTACCTCGTGTACTGCCTGACAACGCGCAGGTACAGATTGACAGCACCACATGGCCAATTCTGCCAATCTTCCAGCTGATTCAGGAAAAAGGTAATGTAGAAAAACGCGAAATGTTCCGTACTTTCAACATGGGTATTGGTTTTGTTATTATCTGTGATGCAGAAAATGCTGAAAAAGTAAAAGCTGCATGTGCTGCAATTGACCAGCCTGTATATCAGATTGGTGCTGTTGTAGAAGGCGAAAAGAAAGTAGTAATTGACCAGACTTGCGAACTGTAATGTTTGCTTGTTGAGGTTGTATAAGGGGGAGTATCATGGGAATTCGTATTGCTGTACTGGCATCAGGGCGCGGGTCTAACCTTTTGGCGATTATGCAGGCCATTGGCGAAGGCGCAATTGATGGTGAAATCGCAGTCGTATTGAGCGATAAAGAAAATGCAATGGCTCTGGAGCATGCAAGAAAAGCAGGCATTCCGGCATATCATGTCAATCCGAAAGCTTTTGCAGATAAATCTGACTACGAGGCAAAATTGTTAGAATATATTACACAGGCTGATTGTCAGCTGATCTGTCTGGCAGGATATATGCGTATCCTGGGTGCGTATTTTGTAGGCAATGCCCCATGTCCGATTATGAATATCCATCCGGCTTTATTACCGTCCTTCCCTGGATTGCATGGGCAGAGACAGGCATTGGAGTATGGTGTAAAAGTAGCAGGATGCACCGTGCATTTTGTAGATGAAGGTATGGATAGTGGTGCAATTATTCTGCAGAAGATGGTACCGGTACTGGATGATGATACCGAAGATACATTGTCTGCCAGAATTTTAGTACAAGAACATAAAGCATATCCGGAAGCAATTCAGTTGTTTGCGCAAGGCAGATTAGAACTGGATGGCCGAATTGTAAAAGTGAAGGGAGAATAAAACAGTGAAAAGAGCGTTAATTAGTGTATCCGACAAAACAGGTGTTGTAGAATTTGCAAAAGCATTAACCGAACTGGGTTATGAAGTGGTATCCACAGGCGGTACTTCTAAAGCTTTAAGTGAAGCAGGAGTTCCTGTCATTGGCATTTCTGATGTTACTGGTTTCCCTGAAATTTTGGAAGGTCGTGTAAAAACACTGCATCCTGCAGTACATGGCGGCATTTTGGCAAAAGGTACTGACGAACATATGGCAGTACTGGCTGAACATGAAATCAAACCAATTGATTTGGTAGTTGTAAACTTGTATCCTTTCCAGGCAACTGTAGCAAAACCGGGTGTTACTCTGGAAGATGCAATTGAAAATATTGATATCGGCGGTCCTACTATGGTACGTTCCGCTGCAAAAAATCATGACCGTGTAGGCATTATCGTAAATCCTGCTCGTTATGAAAGTGTAATTGCTGAACTGAAAGAAGCAGGTGTATTAAGCCTGAATACAAAACGTCTGTTGGCTTTGGAAGCATTCCAGCATACAGCACAGTATGATGCTGCAATCAGCCATTTCCTGACCGATGCATTCGGTGCAGAAGCGTTAGCAGGTGAAATTGCATTTGGTGGTCAGAAAATTCAGGAACTGCGTTATGGGGAAAACCCTCATCAGAAAGCAGCATTCTATCGTTCCGGTATTCCTGTAAGCGGTACATTAGCAAATGCAAAACAGCTGAACGGGAAAGAACTGTCTTACAACAATATCGTAGACGTTGATGCAGCTTGGCAGCTGGTAAATGAGTTTACACAGCCTGCAACTGTTATCGTAAAACACACCAATCCATGTGGTACAGCAATTGCTGATACATTGGCAGAAGCATATGCACGTGCGTATGCGGCAGACTCTGTATCTGCATTTGGCGGTATTGTTGCGGTAAACCGCACAATGGACAAAGCTACTGCTGAACAGGTTGTAGAAACCTTTATTGAAGCAGTGATTGCTCCTGACTTCGATGATGATGCAGTTGAAGTACTGAAAACCAAGAAAAATCTGCGTCTGTTAGCAGTTGGCGAAAAACTGCCAAACAGTGAATTATGGATTGAAAAAGTAAGCGGCGGCTTCCTGGTACAGGAACGTGACAACCACAACCTGAAAGTAGAAGACTGCAAAGTAGTGACTGATAGAGTTCCTACCGAAGAAGAATTAACAGAAATGATCTTTGCATGGAACATTGTAAAACATGTAAAATCTAATGCTATCGTTGTAACAAAAGATGGTCAGAGTATCGGTGTAGGTGCAGGTCAGATGAACCGTGTAGGTTCTGCTAACATTGCATTTGAACAAGCCGGTGAAAAATGTAAAGGTGCAGTATTGGCATCTGACGCATTCTTCCCATTCCGTGATACTGTAGATGCTGCAGCGAAAGCAGGTATTACAGCAATCATCCAGCCGGGCGGTTCTATGCGTGACCAGGAATCTATTGATGCATGTAATGAACACGGTATTACTATGATTTTCACAGGCATTCGTCACTTTAAACATTAATTATGTCCGTTAAAGCAGTGCTGTTTGCGTAAAATGGCACTGCTTGCGGTGTTATATTGCGAACGTGCGAAATGTGTGTATGGAGGAATAATATGAGAGTTCTTGTTGTAGGTAGTGGCGGCAGAGAACATGCGTTAGTGTGGAAACTGAGCCAGAGCCCAAAAGTAGAAAAAATGTATTGTGCACCTGGTAATGCAGGGATTGCACAGATGGCAGAATGCGTAAATATCAAAGCAGAAGATTTAGATGGTTTACTGGCATTTGCTGTAGAACAGAAGATTGATTTAACTGTAGTTGGTCCGGAAGTACCGCTGACTATGGGGATTGTAGATAAATTCAATGAAAAAGGGTTGAAAATTTTTGGCCCATCCGGTAAAGCAGCTGAAATCGAAGGCAGTAAAACTTTTGCCAAAGATTTAATGGCAAAATACAACATTCCTACTGCTAAATACGGTGCATTTACAGACGCAGAACAGGCAAAAGCATTTTTAGCAGAAGTAGGCCTGCCATGTGTTGTAAAAGCAGATGGTTTAGCTGCTGGGAAAGGCGTACTGATTTGTGAAACCAAAGAAGAAGCAGAACTGGCAGTGGCTGATATTCTGGTTGACAATAAATTTGGCGATGCAGGCAGTCGTGTAGTAGTAGAAGAATTTTTAACAGGTCAGGAAGTAAGTATGTTGGCATTTACCGACGGTAATACCGTAGTGCCAATGGTATCTTCTCAAGACCATAAACGTATCTGGGATGGCGACAAAGGCTTAAATACAGGTGGTATGGGTGCGTATTCTCCTGCACCGATTTATACACCGGATATTCATGCAATTGTAGTGCCGGAAGTATTGGAAGCTACCGTTGCTGCGATGAAATCTGAAGGTCGTCCGTTTGCAGGAATTTTGTATGCAGGTCTGATGTTAACAGAAGACGGTCCAAAAGTATTGGAATTTAATGCTCGTTTTGGTGACCCTGAAACACAGGCTGTACTGCCAAGATTGAAATCTGATTTGGTAGATATTTTCCTGGCAATTATTGATGGAAAACTGAACGAAATGAATATTGAATGGCATGAAGAAGCTGCAGTTTGTGTTGTAATGGCTTCCGGCGGGTATCCTGAAACATCCGAAAAAGGGCAAGTGATTACCGGTTTGGATAAAGCAGCTGAAACAGGTGCGATTGTATTCCATGCAGGTACCAAAGAAACCGATGGCAATATTGTGACAAACGGCGGTCGTGTTCTGGGCATCAGTGCATTAGGTAAAGATATTGCTGAAGCGATTGCCAATGCATATAAAGGTGTAGAACAGATTGAGTTTGAACATATGCAGTATCGTACCGATATCGGTAAAAAAGCATTTTTGGCATAACGTCAACATTAGGGGGAGTAAAACGATGTCCACAATTTATCGTTTTTATGCAGAAAAACGTCCTGGATTTGATATTGAAGCACAGGGACTGTTAGGTACCATGCAGGGGTATCTGCATATCGCTGGGTTAGAAGGAATTCGTATCTTCAACCGTTATGATATTCAAGGTTTAAACGAAGAAAACTGTGAAGCTGCAGGTCGTCTGATTTTTTCCGAGCCGCAGTGTGATAACTTATATCGTGAAGAACTGCCTGCAATTGAAGGGGCACATACTATTTTTGCTGTAGAAGCATTGCCTGGTCAGTATGATCAGCGTGCAGACTCTGCTGCACAGTGCGTACAGATCTTGACAAAAGATCGTCCTCTGGTACGTGTAGCAAAAGTATATGCATTTATGGGCGAAATCAGTGAATCTGATTTGCTGAAAATGAAAAAACATCTGATCAACCCGGTTGAAAACAGAGAAGCTGCTTTAAGCAAACCGGAAACTCTGCAGGATGATGTAGCAGAGCCGGAAGCTGTATTTAGCCTGGAAGGTTTCATTTCTGCTGATGATGCGGCTTTGGAAGGCTTACGTCAGCAATATGGTTTGGCAATGGATTTGGGCGATTTGCGCTATATGCAGGTATATTTCCGTGATGAAGAACATCGCGACCCAACCATTACTGAATTGAAAATGATTGATACTTACTGGTCTGACCATTGCCGTCATACCACATTCAATACCCAGATTACTGATATTGAGCTGGCAGACCCTATGGTAAAAGCTACTTACGAAGAATATCTGGCTGCACGTGAAGAAGTATACGGTGAAAGAGCAAAAACTCGTCCTATTACTATGATGGATATGGGTACAATTGCTGCAAAAACACTGAAAAAACGCGGTGTGTTGAAAAATCTGGACGAAAGTGAAGAAATCAACGCATGCAGTGTACGTGCTAATGTAAAAACCGATAAAGGCGATGAAGAATGGTTGTTTATGTTCAAAAACGAAACACACAACCATCCAACAGAAATCGAACCATTCGGTGGTGCGGCAACATGTTTGGGCGGTGCAATTCGTGACCCACTGTCCGGTCG
Source organism: Peptococcaceae bacterium (assembly GCA_017383785.1). Lineage (GTDB taxonomy): Bacteria > Bacillota > Peptococcia > Peptococcales > Peptococcaceae > UBA7185. Next base: position 10,133 of record JAFNVD010000111.1, read on the forward strand.
TTCTTATGTATATCAAGCAATGCGTGTAACAGGTGCTGCTGACCCACGTAAACCTTTGGAAGAAACAATTCCGGGTAAACTGCCACAGCGTACAATTACTACAACTGCAACACAGGGCTATTCTTCTTACGGGAACCAGATTGGTTTGGCTACCGGCTTGGTTGATGAGCTGTATCACCCTGGCTATGTAGCAAAACGTATGGAAGTAGGGGCTGTATTAGGTGCTGCTCCTATCGAAAATGTAGTACGTGAAGTACCGGCTCCGGATGATGTAATTGTATTACTGGGTGGTCGTACAGGCCGTGATGGCTGTGGCGGTGCAACAGGTTCTTCTAAGAGCCATACCGAGCAGTCTCTGTCTACTTGCAGTGCAGAAGTACAGAAAGGGAATCCGGTAGAAGAACGTAAAATTCAGCGTTTATTCCGTCGTCCTGAAATCAGTAAATTGATCAAACGTTGTAATGACTTCGGTGCCGGCGGTGTTTCCGTAGCAATTGGGGAACTGGCAGCTGGTTTACACATTCATTTGGACCGTGTACCGAAAAAATATGAAGGTCTGTCCGCAACCGAACTGGCTATTTCTGAATCTCAGGAACGTATGGCAGTGGTACTGGCTCCGGAAAGTCTGGAACAGTTTATCAAAGCTGCTGATAGCGAAAACCTGGAAGCTACCGTTGTAGCATATGTAACAGAAGAACCTCGTTTGGTCATGGAATACAACGGCGAAACAATTGTAAATCTGAGCCGTGCATTCTTGGATTCTGCAGGGGATACCAAAACAATTACAGTTGATGTAGATGCATTCCCTCTGCCTCAAGAAGAAGAATATATCGAAGATTTTGACAGTGCAAAAGCATTGAAAGAACTGGTTGGCGATTTGAATATTTGTTCTCGTCGCGGTATGGTAGAATACTTTGACAGCACCATCGGTGCAGGTAGTGTTTTGATTCCATTCGGCGGTAAAACACAGTTGACACCAACTCAGGCTATGGCAGCAAAAATTCCTGTACTGGAAGGCCAGAGTTACACTGCTTCTCTGTTTGCATACGGTTTTGACCCATATCTGTCCAGCGAAAATCAGCATGTAGGTGCTATGTGCGCTGTAACAGAATCCCTGGCAAGAATCGTAGCTGCAGGTGGTAAAACAGAAGATTGCTATCTGACATTCCAGGAATATTTCCCAAGCCTGCGTGGCGACAGCAAACGTTGGGCAATGCCTGTATCCGCACTCTTGGGTGCATTTAAAGCACAGATGGCATATGGCGTAGGTGCAATTGGTGGGAAAGACTCTATGTCCGGTTCCTTCATGGACTTAGATATTCCTCCAACATTGATTTCCTTTGCTGCCGGTACTGTAGATTCTGAAAAAGTACTGTCTCCTGAATTTAAAGCAGCAGGTCATGAAGTATATCTGTTTGCAGCTCCATATGATGAAAAAGGTCAGCCAAAAATGGCAGCAATCAAAGAAATGTGGCAGATTGTAAACAAAGCTTGTGAAGAAGGCAAAGTGGAAGCTGCTTGGGCTCTGGGCAAAGGCGGCGTAGCAGAAGCTGTATTCAAAATGGCACTGGGGAACCAGATCGGTTTCAAAATGCTGGAAAGCGTATATGCTCCTGCAATGTTCAACAAAAACTATGGTGCAATCGTAGTAGAAGCCAATGCACCAATCGAAGGTGCAATTCTGATTGGTCATACTACAGCAGAACCTCAGATTGTTATTGGTAACGGTACCGTGGCAATTGATGAACTGGGTGCTATCTGGGAAGGCACATTAGAAGATATCTTCCCTACCCGTACTGCAGACAAAGGTACTGTAGAAGCTTATAACTACAATACACGTCCACAGTACACAGCAAAAGCAAAAATTGCTAAACCAAAAGCTGTAATCCCTGTATTCCCTGGTACCAACTGTGAATACGACACAGCACGTATTTTAGAGCGTGTTGGCGGGAAAGCTGAAATCGTAACAGTTGCAAACCTGACACCTGCAATGCTGGAAGACTCCATTGCTCGTATGGAAAAAGCATTACAGACAGCACAGATGATGATTTTCCCTGGCGGTTTCTCCTTCGGTGATGAACCGGAAGGTTCCGGTAAATTTATCGCAGCATTTATGCGTAACCCAATTCTGAAAGAACGCATTCATGAACTGCTGTATAAAAACGATGGTCTGATTCTGGGGATTTGTAATGGCTTCCAGGCACTGATTAAATTGGGTCTGGTGCCATACGGTAAAATTGTTGATACCGATATTACCAGTCCAACTCTGACCTTTAACCGTATCGGTCGTCATCAGAGCCGTTATGTAACTACCAGAATTGCATCTGTAAACTCTCCATGGCTGGCAGGGGTAGAAGTAGGCGATCTGCACAATATTCCAATCTCTCATGGTGAAGGACGTTTTGTATGCTCTGATGAAATGCTGGCACAGCTGGCTGCAAATGGTCAGATTGCTACCCAGTATGTTGATTTTGCCGGTCAGCCATCTATGGATATTGCATTCAATCCAAACGGTTCTAACATGGCAATCGAAGGTATTTTGAGCCCTGACGGTCGTGTATTTGGTAAAATGGGTCACAGTGAACGTATTGGTACACACATTGCGAAAAATATTCCTGGCGAAAAAGACCAGAAAATTTTCGAATCCGGCGTAAAATACTTCCTGTAAGATTTTTTGCATATACAATCTCTACATCGTCAGTGTATATTGGCGATGTAGAGATGTTTCTTACAATAAATACAATTTAATTACTTTTTCTTCAAAAAAATATTGCATAATCAGCGATTTTGTGAGAAAATAGTATAGGGTAGTTTGTATTACAGTTATGAGGGGAGTTTTTCCAATGAACAAAATTTATGAAGGTAAAACAAAAGATGTATTTAAACTGGATAACGGTAATGTCCTGTTAAAATTTAAAGATGATTGCACAGGTAAAGATGGTGTATTCGATCCAGGTGAAAACAGTGTTGGTTTGACTATCGAAGGCATTGGCCGTGCTAATCTGGAAACATCTGTTTACTATTTTGAAATGCTGAAAGAAGCCGGTATCAAAACTCACTATGTTAGTGCAAATATCGAAGATGCTACAATGGAAGTACTGCCTGCTACTGTATTTGGTAAAGGTCTGGAAGTAATTTGCCGTTTGAAAGCAACCGGTAGCTTTGTTCGTCGTTATGGCGCTTACATTGCTGATGGTACAGCATTAGAAGGCGGTTATGTAGAAACTACATTCAAAGATGATGAAAAAGGTGACCCACTGGTTACATCCGAAGGTTTGGCTGCTCTGGGTATCATGAGTCAGGAAATGTTTAACGACATGAAAGCACAGACTCTGAAAATTACCAATATCGTAGCTGCTGACCTGGCGAAAAAAGGTATGGATCTGTACGATATCAAATTTGAATTTGGTTACAACAACGATGAAGTTATCCTGATCGATGAAATTGCAAGCGGTAACATGCGTGTATATAAAGACGGCAGCATCGTTGATCCAATGGAATTAACAAAACTGATTCTGAACAAATAAGTTTAGAATTGTAGTAAAATATGCTATATGATTGCGGAACGGTACATTTGTACTGTTCCGCTTTTATATTGTATAAAATCCTGCATGATAGTGTCGAATTCGGCTTTAGGCCATGAATATTTGTATCAGAATGGTAAAAATCCTTTGGTTTCAGTTGCTCAAAGGGATAGGTTATAGTATAATAAATAAACTAGGCATAGTGTATCATGCACGAATTGTGTATTCATAAAGGGGGCTGACATTTTGGGTCAGTTTGAAGATCGTATTGTATTGCAGGATATTGGACAGGCACAGCAAATTGGTGGTTTGGCAGATGAAAATATCAGAATCATTGAGAAAGCTACAGGAGCGAGACTGGTAGCGCGAGGGCAGGATATTTTGTTGAGTGGTTCACAGCCGAGCGTAAAAAGTGCACGGGCGATTCTAGAGTATTTGATTGAGCTGTCACTGAAAAAAGAATTGACACCGGCAGATTTGCAATATGCTTTGACTTTAGGCAGCAGCAAACAGGAAAATGATAAAATTGCCGAATGTTTAGGTGAAGTGATTCATACTACACATAGAGGAAAGCAGATTCGTGCCAAAACAATGGGGCAGTACAAATATGTAAAAGCCATCGAAAAGAAAGACATCACCTTTGGGATAGGTCCTGCCGGTACCGGTAAGACATACTTAGCTGTGGTGATGGCTTTAAAGGCACTAAAAAACAAACAGGTAGAACGTATTATTTTGACTCGTCCGGCAGTAGAAGCAGGGGAAAAGCTTGGCTTTTTACCCGGGGATTTGCAGGACAAAGTAGATCCGTATCTACGTCCGTTATATGACGGCTTATATGATGTGTTAGGTCTTGATATGGCACAGAAATATATGGAACGTCAGATTATTGAAATTGCTCCGCTTGCGTATATGCGCGGTCGTACACTGGATGATGCGTTTATTATTTTAGACGAAGCGCAGAATACAACTCCGGAACAGATGAAAATGTTTTTAACTCGTATTGGTTTTGGTTCCAAAGCGGTTGTCACCGGTGATATTACCCAGGTGGATTTACCAAAACACAGCCAATCCGGTTTGTTGAAAGCGGAATCTATTCTTTCCGGGATTCCGGAAATCAGTTTCCACCACTTGACAGCGCAGGATGTGGTACGTCATCCGGTTGTAGCTAAAATTATTGCAGCCTATGAGGCGATGTCTAACATCTAAATTGCCTTTTAGGATATGAAAGGAAAATCGTTATGGATACTTTCAAGAAAGCATATGACACAATAATAGAACGATATTTTCAGGAATCACACACACGTATGCTTGCGTGGATGGGTGTGTTTGCACTGATCTTTTTGATGATTTTATCACTTCACTTTGTACCGGAGCGTACCATATGGGAAGTGGGATCTGTATCTGACCAGGACATTCAGTCTGATCGATATTTAACTTTTGTAGACGAAGAAGGCACTTTACGCAAACAGCAGCAAGCGTTAGAGGATTTTCAAGATATTTATCGTCTTGATTTGTATAAGTTCAACAGCATTACTGTTGCCGAACTGTCCGAATCATTTAATAAACTTGAAGAAATAGCGATTGCTGATAAAGATGGGGAGCCATTAAAGACTGTTGAAAAAATTTCTATGGCACATGAAGCCTTTCCTTTTAATTTGGATGCCGATGAATGGGCGGTATTGGTCGGTACGGCAGAACATCGTATTCAGTGGCTGTATAATCAGAGTGCAGACTATGCCATTAATGTTATGAGTAATGGTGTTGCACAAGAAAACTTAGAAGATGCCAGAGAAAAGATTTTGCAGTCCATTCGCAATGACCGTTTTATTACAGGTGCAGAGGAAAAATTTGTATTGCATGTTATGCAGCATGTACCGCTGTATGCCACATATGTAATGGACAATGCGGCAACCGAAACCAAAAAGGCTGAAATTCTGGCTACAGTGACTCCTGAAAAAGTAGTTGTACAAAAAGGGGAATTGGTAGTCGGCAAAGGGGAAGTATTGACCGAACGTCAAAGTTTGATTTTACAACAGCTCGGTTATACCAAATCCACTTCGCCTGTGTTGGTAGTGCTGGGTTTAGCGGTATTAATTGCAGTTTTATTTATCCTTGTACGTGGATTTATGATGCATTTTACACCAAAAATTTATCATGATGAACGCAGGATTGTTTTGTTGATGCTGTTAGTGGCAGGGACATTGTTCTTCTATGACTTATTCTTGTCATTAAACTTAAGCACAGTCACAGAACGGGCAGCACAGGTAGGGTATCTTTTACCGGTAGCTATGGGTACCATGCTGATCACCATTCTTTTGGATGTACGGCTTGGGATTATCGCAAATATTATTCTTGCAATGTTTGCAGGGCTGTATACACAAAATACATCTTTTGCAGTTGTAGCGCTTTTGGGCGGTTTGACCGGTTGTTTAGGTGTATCTACATTGGGGCAGCGTTCTGATATTTCTCGCACAGCATTTGCCATCGCCGTAGTAAATGCGATATCCATTATTGGGCTGGGGTTAATCCAGAGCCAAACAATTGATGTAATTTTATACGGTGTAGGTTTTGGTGTATTCAATGGTTTGATTTCTTCCATTTTTACAATGGGGGTATTGCCGTATTTGGAAACGATGTTTGGGATTACAACCTCGATTCGTTTACTTGAATTGGCAAATCCAAATCAGCCGTTGTTAAAACGATTAATGACCGAAGCACCGGGGACATATCACCACTGTATTATGGTAGGCAACCTTGGGGAAGCAGCGGCCGATGCCATCGGGGCTAATGGGTTAGAAGTACGTTTAGGTGCATATTATCAC
>JAFNVD010000112.1 GCA_017383785.1 Peptococcaceae bacterium
TGATTGATGATACCAAGCCGTATGAAATTTTCCATCCGGAATATACTTGGAAACGGAAAACGGTAACCAATTTTATTGCGAAACCATTGCAAGTGCCGATTTTTGAAAAAGGAAAATGTGTATACGAATCCCCTGATTTAAGGACAATACAGCAGTTCTGCAAAGAGCAAATTGATACTTTGTGGGATGAAATGCTGCGCTTCGAGAATCCGCACAAATATTATGTAGATTTATCACAAAATTTGTGGGATTTAAAACATGCATTGCTACAGAAGTATTGTGTAGATTGTTTTAGATAAAAGCGACACGAATGTGATAGGCGCAACAGCAGGAAAACAGAACAGCAAGCGGGAAAATAGAATAGAGAACATGTTTGATAGAATGCGGAAGCAATGCAGTGGCTGCAGAACATAAAAGAGAATACCGGCATGGGTGTCGGAATGTTATGTTTTGTTTCTATTGTTGCTTCCGCTGTTTTTATACAGAAACCAACAGTACCATTGAACTTACGAGGAACTTAAGAGAGGAGTCGCGATGCTATGCAGGATGTCATTTTAGTAGTGGAAGATGAGAACAATATTCGTGCCAATATGATTGCATTTTTAGAAGCGGAGGGATTTGAAGCCATACCGGCAAAGGATGGGGCAGAAGCGCTTAAGTTATTCTCTGATAGAATTCCGGATTTGGTGATTCTTGACTTGATGCTGCCAAAAGTGGATGGCTTGGAAGTGTGCAAAACAATTCGCAGGGATTCTAATGTACCAATCATTATGGTAACAGCTCGCGATGAAGAAATTGACAAGCTGTTGGGGTTAGAGCTGGGTGCGGATGATTATATTACAAAACCGTTTAGTTTGCGTGAATTGAAAGCACGTATTAAGGCAGTTTTGCGACGCACCAAATCCGGTGTAGTGAAAAGCAATGAAGAAGAAATTCTGACATTTGGTAATTTAGAGGTGAATTTAGATCGGCGTGAAGTGAAAAAAGATGGCGAAATTATTGATTTAACACCATCGGAGTATTCCATTCTCACTACGTTATGTCAGAATGTTGGACGGCCGTACAGCAGACTGCAGCTGTTAAATGCTACGCTGGGGGAAAGCTATGCCGGGTATGAACGTGCCATTGATACCCATGTAAGTAATCTGCGTAAAAAAATTGAACCAAATCCGCAAAAACCGGTATACATTTTGACGGTTTATGGTCTTGGTTATAAATTTGGTGATCAGTATGAAGTTGACCAGTAAAATTAGTGTCATTCTTGTGGTACTGGTACTCATGAGTGGCTGTTTAATTGGGGTTCTTTGTGTCGAGAATGTCAGCGAGGCCTTTGATGCATATTTGTTTGACAATTATGAGGTTATGCTGGATGAATGGGCAAGGACTTTTGTAGCTTACTATGCCCATAATGGCAGTTGGAATGGGATTGAGTATTTTGGCCGTGTGGTAGGTCTAGAGCAATCAGGGGTTGTGCTAAGCGATTTGAATGGGCGTATTCTGTATCACTTTGACAGAGACTATGTAGGACGGCATGTGCCGCAGGAAATTTTTTCTCGTGGTTATTTATTGCGCGTTGACCATCAAGTAATCGGGATTTTGTATCCTGCTGCTTTGTTTGGCGATACCTTTACAATAATGCAAGAAGAGTTTGCAAAAGCGATGATGGGTGGTATTGCAAAAGGGGTTTTGATTATCAGTCTGTTTGCCATTGTGATTGGAATCGGGCTTTCTGTAAGTATTGCCACACCGCTAAAAGAGTTGACACAAGCAACAAAACGAATGGCGAAAGGGCGATTTTCAGAGCCGCTTCCGATTTACGGCAATGATGAAATAAGTGATTTGTCTCGTTCGTTCAATAGTATGGCAAATGAATTAGAGAAAAGTACGGAATTGCGGCAGCAAATGGTGGCCGATATCAGTCATGAATTGCGTACACCGTTAACGGTACTATCCGGGAAGCTTGAATTTACCTTGGAACAAAACAGACCGCTGGAACCGGAAGAAGTGGCGGTTTTGTACGATGAGGTAATTCGCTTGCGCGGCTTGGTAGGAGAGCTTCAAGATTTGAGCAGACTGGAAGCGGGGCATGCGATGCTGGATAAAACCCTGATAGCATTTCCGGCATATTTTTCTGATTTTCAAGTATTGCTTGAAGCAGAAGCGGAAAGCCGTAATATAGATTTATGTGTGGATATTGCATCGGATGTAGAATATTGTTATGCTGATCCAAAACGCTTGAAGCAGATTATCCTGAATTTGATTAATAATGCGTTTCGATATACAGCAGAAGGCGGTATAGTGACAGTTCGTGTATGGCAAGATAAGAATGAGTTTTATTTTTCTGTGCAAGATACCGGTATTGGAATTGCATCGGATGAATTAGATCGCATTTTTGAACGATTTTATCGTACAGATCAGTCTCGCGATCGTGAAAGTGGCGGGAGTGGTCTAGGACTTGCCATTACAAAAGCATTGGTAGATGCCCATGATGGCTGGATCAAAGTAGCCAGCCGATTGCATGAAGGTACTACTTTTACAGTGATGCTGCCACATTGGAATGGTATGGATGCAAAATAAAAATGAATTGATATTTTCACGGAGGTGAAGCAAATGCTGACAAAAGAAGAAATTGTACAATATATGGAGCAGCAGGCGGTGCGTCCGTTGAGTGAGGAAGAATTGGCAGGCGCCTTTGCAGTGGATACTGTGGAGGGACTGGTGCAGTTAAAAGGATTACTGAAAGAATTGGAAAGCGATGGCTCGCTGGTATTAAGTCGTAAAAATCGCTATGGCAGGCCGGCGCAGTTTAATTTGTTACTTGGTCGAATCAGTCGTCACCCAAAGGGATTTGGCTTTTTGGTGCAAGATGATCCGGAAGTAGAGGACATCTTTATTCCTGCTTCTGAACTAAATGGTGCGATGAATGGAGATAGAGTCATTGTGCGTATGAAGCGTGAAGCTACAGCCAAGTCTCGTGCTGAGGGCGAAGTGATTCGTATTTTGCAACGTAAAGTGCAGCAGGTTGTTGGGACCTTTGAAAGCAGCCGCCATTTTGGTTTTGTAATACCGGATGATAAGCGATTCGGAAGCGATATTTTTATTCCAAAGGAACAATTTAATGGTGCCAGACACAATATGAAAGTGCTTGTGGAAATTACACAGTGGCCTGAAAAAAATCGCAGTGCAGAAGGTAAAGTGGTGCAGGTAATTGGCAAAAAAGATGCCCCGGGTGTAGATATTCTATCTATTATTATGGGCCATGACTTGCCACAGGCCTTTTCGGCAGAGGCTTTAATACAAGCAGAAAACATACCAGATGTGATTCCGCAAGAGGAAATGGATAGACGCCAGGATTTGCGGGATGTATTGATGATTACCATTGATGGCGCAGATGCGAAAGACTTAGATGATGCCGTAAGTGTAAAACGTTTAGAAAATGGGAACTATTTACTGGGAGTACACATTGCCGATGTAGGTCATTATGTAACAGAAGGCAGTGCATTGGATAAGGATGCTTTGGAACGAGCTACCAGTGTCTATTTGATAGATCGCGTGATTCCAATGTTACCGCAGAAACTTTCCAATGGTATTTGTAGTCTAAATGCAGGGGAAGACCGATTAGCCATGACGTGTATGATGGAAATCAATGCACAAGGTGTGGTGGTTTCTCATGAAATTATGGAATCGGTAATCCGTGTAAATTATCGCATGACATATCAAGATGTAACCAAGATGTTGACGGAACAGGATGCGGTGCTTTGTGAAGCCTACGCGGAAATTTTACCGATGTTAAAAAATATGGAACAGTTACAGCATATACTGGAACGTAAACGCAAAATTCGTGGAGCCATTGAGTTTCATGCGCCGGAGAGCAAAGTGATTTTGGATAAAAAAGGTCATCCGGTACGAATTGAATGGCGCGAACAAGGTATTGCAGATAAAATTATCGAAGAATTTATGTTGTGCGCCAATGAGACAGTAGCAGAACATTATTTTTGGATGGAAGTTCCGTTCTTATACCGTGTGCATGAAGAACCTAAAATGGAAAATGTAGTAGATGTAAATGCGTTTTTGCAGGCATTTGGCTATAGCATGAAAGGGACAGGCAATACAATTCATTCGAAAGCTTATCAGAAAGTCGTGGAGGCTGTGGCGGGAAAACCGGAAGAAATGATGATTAATACAGTAATGCTACGTTCGATGCAGCATGCTCGGTATGACACGGAAGCCCTTGGTCACTTTGGGCTGGCTGCGCAGTATTATTCTCATTTTACTTCACCGATTCGTCGTTATCCGGATTTGGCCATTCATCGTGTGATAAAAGAGTTGATTCGCAATGAAAACCGAATGGATGAAAAGAGATTGACGATGCTGAAAGGAAAAATGCAGCATTATGCAGAACAATCTTCTATACGAGAAAAGATTGCCGAAGAAGCGGAACGGGAAAGTGTAGAATTAAAGAAAATCGAGTACATGAAACCGTATGTTGGTGAAAGTTTTTCTGCAAAAATCAGCGGTGTAACGAATTTTGGCATATTTGTTCAGTTGGAAAACTCTGTGGAAGGGTTGGTGCACATTTCTACGCTGATTGATGATTTTTATCAATTTCAACAAGAAAGTTATTCTTTGATAGGGGAACATACACGCAAGGTATATCGTCTCGGCCAGGATATCAAAGTGCGATTGACCAGAGTGAGCGTAGAAGATCGCCAGATAGATTTTGAGGTGATAAAATAATTATGAAAGTAATTGCAGAAAATAGAAAAGCGAGACATGACTATACAATTGAAGAGACATTTGAAGCAGGGATTGAACTGAAAGGTACAGAAGTCAAATCTATGCGAGGCGGGCGTGTTAATTTTAAAGACAGTTTTGCCATTGTTGAAAATGGTGAATTGTTTATTTATGGTATGCACATTAGCCCGTATGAGCAAGGGAACATTTTTAATGTTGATCCACTGCGTCCGCGTAAACTTTTAATGCACAAAAAAGAAATTATGCGTTTGCTAGGGAAGACAAGAGAACAGGGGCTCACATTGGTACCTTTAAAAGCGTACTTCAAAAAAGACAAAATAAAAATTGAACTGGCTTTAGCAA
>JAFNVD010000113.1 GCA_017383785.1 Peptococcaceae bacterium
CTCCATATAATTGTTAGAGTTCTTAGCTCATTCACTTACTTGCTTGCGTTTTTCCGTTTCCGAAATAAACTGTTTGAATTGTCGAGGCCGCACTATCAGTATTGATAGTGTTTCCTCTATCATCTGGTTTGTTCGCTTATTTTCAACTGTTTAATTTTCAAAGAGCTTTCGTCTTGCGACAGCTTGTATATACTATCACATCTTATCCTCTCTGTCAACACCTTTTTTCAACTTTTTAAAAAGTTTTTTCGTGTCGGCTTTGAGCGCTGACGATGTTTGTTATTCTATCACTTCATTTCTCCTTTGTCAACTGCATTTTCTCAAGATTTTTCTTATATATGCTAATAAGCAATATACCTACTCTATGCTATTCTTCTATTATATGCTCTCTAATGTATTCTCTCTATTATATTCTTCATCTATACATACGGTGATTGTTTTCAGTTGTAAATTTTTCAGTTGTAAATATCAGTTGTAAATAAAAAAATACAGCAGATAGAGTTTGTCTCTATCTGCTGTACGAATTGTGCAAACGCACAAATAGTAATTACATCTGAGCTGCCAGATCCTGATCCAGGTTGATTTCGCGAACCAGTTCACCTTTGTTCAGTTCGATTACGCAAGCTGTTTTTTCAGCGTCAACAACAACGCCATATTTTTTAGCCCAGCCTTTTTTACGTGTGATATCGATTTCCATGAATTTGTATTTGTTACCAGCTTCACGGTTAGCAGCGTCTACTTTGTTCAGTTTGTCTAAGCTGTCGCCGAATTCTGGTGTCCAGAAGCCCATCAGTACTGGTTTTTCAGATTCAACAACAGTTACCTGGAAGTCATGCTGTTCTTCGATGTAGCGTTCAGCAGCAGTAGCAGCGATTGCACCGTCACCGATAGCTGTGGATACCTGACGCAGGTATTTTGCACGAACGTCACCTACAGCGAATACGCCCGGTACGTCTGTTTCCATCATTTCATTTGTGTGTACCCAGCCACGACCGTCTAATTCCATCTGGCCTTTTACGCATTCGGTACCTGGTACCATACCAACGAAGAAGAATACATAACCACATTCGAAATCTGTGATTTCGCCTGTTTTGGTGTTTTTAATTTTAACGCCTGTTACTTCGCCGTCACCTTCGATAGAATCCAGTACGGAGTTCCATACGAAGTTCATTTTTGGATGAGCAAATGCTCTTTCAGCAGCCTGTTTGTTGCAGTCTAAGTGACCTTCTTCGTGCAGAACGATTACAGTAACGCTGTTTGCGAATTTCGCAATGAACATACCTTCTTCGATTGCCTGGTCGCCGGAACCTACTACTACTACATCCTGACCTTCTGTAAATTCAGCGTCGCATGTTGCGCAGTAAGCAACACCCATACCCTGCAGTTCACGTTCACCTGGGATGCCCAGTACGCGAGCTTCAGTACCTGTAGCTACGATAACAGCTTTAGCCTGGTATTCATTTTTTCTTGTTTTAACGATTTTGATGTCGCCAGCGAAGTCAACGGATTTAACTTCTTCTTTTTTCACTTCAACACCAAAGTTCTGTGCATGTTCAGCCATGTCCTGCATTAAGTCTGGACCTGTTGTTTCTTTGTAACCAGGATAGTTAACGATTTCTCTTGTTGTGAACGCACGGCCACCCAGAGAACCTTTTTCCAGAATCAATGTTTTCATTTTTGCACGGCCACCGTAAATACCAGCACTTAAACCAGCAGGGCCGCCACCGATAATAATCAGATCGTATAAGTTTTCAGACATGAGAGAATCCTCCTAATATTTTTTTATGTGCCTCTTCATCAACGACACACTGTCATGTCTATATTATATAACAAACTGCACACATTTACATAATAAATTCCGTCTATATACCCATTCAAGTATTTTATGGCAAACATTCGTACAAACTAATACGCTAGTGTATTACTGCAGAATATCCCGTAAATTCGGAAAAATCTCAATGCTGCGCTTTAAAATCCCCTGCATATATGCCATGGCAATGCCATAGTTGGTAAATGGAATATTCTGATCGGCAGCACATTTCTGACGATATTTCATTTCTCTTTCATTTAACATACAACCGCCACAATGAATCACCAGCTTATACGCTGACAAATCATCGGGAAACTCAGTACCTGAAGTAAAGCGATACTGCAATTGTTTGCCTGTGGTTTTTTCCAACAATTTAGGCAGTTTCACAGTCCCAATATCACCACACTGCCGATGATGGGTACAGCCTTCAGAAATCAATACCGTGTCACCATCTTGCAGTGCCCCAATCGCCGCAGCGCCATGCACTGCGCCTTCCAGCTGTCCTTTATAACGAGCCATTAAAATAGAAAAGGACGTCAGAGGAATGTCAAGCGGTGTGTCTTTGGCTACAGGTGCAAATGCCTGGCTATCTGTGATCACAAGCGCCGGTGTTTTTCCGATATTCTCTAATGTATGTTTCAGTTCTGTTTCTTTTGTAACAATAGAAATGGCACCACGGTCTAAAATATCACGAATGGTCTGCTGCTGTGGTAAAATCAATCTTCCTTTTGGTGCTGCCGAATCAATTGGAGTCACCAGCACAACAAAATCATTCGGCTGAATCAAATCGGCAACAATATAAGTATCTTTATTTTCAACCGCTGCTAATTTGCCAATTGCTTCTTTCAATGATTCAATACCATCTTTGCGTTCCGCACTTACCAGGCAGATATTGTCCCCTTCTAATTGCATCGGCTCAGACAGCAAATCAATCTTGTTATACACAATCAAATACTTAATTTCTTTTGCTTCAAACAATGCAATCAAATCCTGCTCAACCTCTGTGATGCCTTGCTGGCAATCTACGACCAGTACTGCAATATCCGTTTTGTTGAGAATCTGTTTTGTTTTCTTTACACGCAATTCACCCAAAGCACCTTCGTCATCAATCCCCGGAGTGTCAATGATGACTACCGGCCCAATTGGCAACAGCTCCATTGCTTTTGTGACAGGGTCTGTCGTAGTGCCTTTTACATCAGAAACCACTGCCAGTTCCTGCCCTGTTACTGCATTTACAATGCTGGATTTACCGGCATTTCGTTTCCCAAAGAACCCAATGTGTACGCGTTCGCCTGATGGTGTTGCATTTAAACTCATATCTATTCCTCCTGTCAATCTGTTTAGAAATATTTCTGTTTACCTTATTGTAAATTATAACTTATTTTTACCCATTAATCATAACAAAAAAACAAACAATATACTAGACAACAATAAAAAAATAATGTATACTGTGTCTGTAACTATTTTGTTACTTTTTAATGAACGAAAAAACAAAATACACCTGTATTCTATGGAAAGGAGTGTTATTATGAAGTTTCCACATCGGAACTTGTTTTTAACAGCTCTGCTGTTTGCACTATTGTGCGTTCCGATGCCAGCTTTTGCGACACTCGACACCCTATCCGTTACTATAGATGACACAGCCACTGAGTATCAAGCCTTCATCGATACCGATGAATCAGTGTTTATGTCCGCTGCCGATATTGCTTCTGTATTCCAAGCGGAATACACTTACAACAGTGAGGAAGACAGTATCACCTACGTTTTAGGGAAAAAATTGTTTGGAAAAAAAGAGGCCGTGCTTACGGCTGAAGCAAACACTGCCATGGTAAACGGCAAACAAATCGATTTGGATGCAGCACCTGTTGTGTCTGACGATCTGTTGCTGGTGCCAATGGAAGCAGTTTCCGCTATTTGGAACGCTGCATACGGTTTTAACAGCGAAGCGTTATACATCCATACGGATGGCAGCGAAGTAGTTGTACCCGTACTATCAAAAGTGTTTGTAGAAAAACAAAGTGTTACCATAGGAGAGAAGACTGCAGTAATTCGATACATTCGTATTCCTGCATCTTCTAATTTA
Source organism: Peptococcaceae bacterium (assembly GCA_017383785.1). Lineage (GTDB taxonomy): Bacteria > Bacillota > Peptococcia > Peptococcales > Peptococcaceae > UBA7185. Next base: position 3,894 of record JAFNVD010000113.1, read on the forward strand.
AAAGCTGATATTGTGTTAGCACACAATAATATCGGCGCAACTGAGGAATTAAGCGATATCGCCGTGCGATCTTCTGCCAAGGCAGCAATCAACGGCGGCTTTTTCCAAAGTTTTGACAACACAAAAGCTCAGGAACCTTACGGGATTCTGATTAAGAACGGCAAACTTGTTCATTCCGATAATACCGGCAGCACATTGGGATTCACCCAAGATGGCAAAGTCAAACTGGATATGGTACACAGCGTTATCCAGTTAAAAATCGGCAATGCAGCATATACCGCATCCCTCATGAATCACAGCCCGGCAGTAAATAGTGACACCATTGCACTGTTTACCTCTGCTTATGGGAAAACACTGAACTGCACTACCGGTACTGCAGTTGTGGTACAAAACGGTAGTATCAGTACTATTACCGAGGCACAAACCGTAAATATTCCTGAAGATGGTTTTGTTGTATTATTTACAGGACAAAAAACAACACTCGTAAATGATTTACAGAAAAACGATGTTGTTTCTTATTCTGTATCCTATGTAAATGCAAACAATGCAAAAGCTGACTGGTCTGATATCCAGACCGCAATCGGTGCAGGTCCGACTTTAGTAAACAACGGTAAAGTTGTTTGCAACCCTGCAAAAGAAGGCTTTACTGATGAAACCAGTTTCCAGATTGCTGTAGCACGTAGTGCTATCGGGATTACCGAAGACAATACTGTGCTCTTGGTAGGCAATGTAAAATGCTCTGCCGAAGAATTAGCAGCAGTTATGGTAGAATTGGGTGCAGTACAGGCAATCGCTACAGATAGCGGTGCTTCCTCCGGGTTGTACAGTGTTGCTGACGAACCGGTAGCTGCTCCAATGAAAGCAATCAGTAACGCATTAATCTTTAAATAAGATTTCAAGCATTATAAAAGGCCTTGATGAATTTTCATCAAGGCCTTGCTTTTTGCTCTATGGCTTTTCATCCACTTCTATACCTCTATCGGTACGTTGATACGCTGCTTATTTCTGCAAAGCTTCTGCCCATTTCTCAGCTTTGAACCCTGCCAATACCACACCATCACCAATCAGCAATGGACGTTTTACCAACATACCGTCGGTAGCCAACAATGCAATTTGCTCCTCGTCACTCATGGTAGGCAGTTTGTCCTTTAAGCCCAGGTCTTTATATTTCAAACCACTGGTATTGAAAAACTTTTTCACCGGCTGACCACTGTCGCCAATCCACCGAGCCAATTCTTCTGCTGTAGGATTCTGCTCTACAATATGACGGGCTTCGTACGCCACGCCCTGCTCATCCAGCCAAGCTTTTGCCTTCTGACAGGTACTGCACTTTGGATAATGTACAAACAAATACATATTTCATCACACCACTTTCATTCCATATTCTATTCTACGCTACTCTTATACCACAAATCATACGTTTTCAAACAAAAAAGCTGTGCATCAGCCATTCACCGACGCACAGCATATATTTGTTCTATGGGTTAGTCATCCAACTGCAGTACAGCCATGAATGCTTCCTGTGGAATTTCTACACGACCTACCTGCTTCATGCGTTTTTTCCCTTCCTTCTGTTTCTCCAACAGTTTACGTTTACGGGAAATGTCACCGCCATAGCATTTGTCCAATACGCTCTTACGCAATGCTTTGATGGTTTCACGAGCAATGATTTTGTTGCCGATTGCCGCCTGAATTGGCACTTCAAACATCTGACGCGGAATAATCCCACGCAGTTTACCTACCAGCACACGACCGTGTGGATACGCTTTGTCCTTGTGTACAATACAGCTCAATGCGTCTACCAATTCGCCATTTACCAGAATATCCAGTTTCACTAACTTGGATTCACGATAGCCAATCATTTCATAGTCCAAAGAAGCATAGCCTTTGGTCTGGGTTTTCAGCTGATCGAAGAAGTCGTATACAATTTCGCTCAGTGGCAGTTCGTATTTGATGTTTACACGGGTCTCTGTGATATATTCCATATTAGAGAATGTACCGCGTTTGTCCTGCGCAATTTTCATTACCGCACCTACATAATCGGTTGGCACCATAATAGATGCAGCTACGTATGGTTCCTCAATCATCTGAATGCTGGAAGGGTCCGGCATCTGTGCAGGGTTATCAATCTGAATCACAGACCCATCTGTTTTGGTAATCTGATAAATAACGCTTGGAGCAGTGGTAATGAGGTCAATATCATATTCACGTTCCAGACGTTCCTGAATGATTTCCATGTGCAATAACCCTAAGAAACCGCAACGGAACCCAAAGCCCAATGCAGAAGATGTTTCCGCTTCAAACAGCAGAGAAGCATCGTTCAGGCGCAGTTTTTCCAGCGCATCACGGAGCTCTGTATACTGATTGTTTTCTACCGGATACAGACCGCAATATACCATTGGAGTCGCTTTGCGATACCCATCCAACGGAGCCTCGGCCGGTGCATTGGCATTGGTAATGGTATCCCCTACCTCTGTATCGGTAACATTTTTGATGCTGGCAGCCACATAACCTACCTCACCCGGCAGCAATTGTTTTACCTGCTTCATAGAAGGAGCAAATACGCCCAGCTCTGTTACCTCAAACTCTTTGCCATTGGCCATCATGCGAATCTTCATGTTGTTGCTCAAAGTACCTTCTACCACACGCACATAAGACAATGCCCCACGGTATGCATCATACAGAGAGTCAAAAATCAGAGCCTGCAGCGGTGCTTCGGCATCCCCTTTCGGAGCCGGTACCTTCTGTACGATAGCTTCCAGAATTTCTTTGATCCCGATACCCTCTTTGGCAGAGCATAAAATCGCCTCACTGGCATCCAGCCCGATTACATCTTCAATTTCCTGACGTACACGGTCCGGGTCAGCACTTGGCAAGTCAATTTTATTGATAACCGGAATAATTTCCAGGTCATTTTCCAGTGCCAGATATACATTGGCCAAAGTCTGTGCCTCAATACCCTGCGCAGCATCCACTACCAAAATGGCACCCTCGCACGCAGCCAAACTACGAGATACCTCGTAGGTAAAGTCTACGTGACCCGGAGTATCAATGAGGTTGATGATATATTCATTACCATCATCGGCTTTATAATTTAAACGTACTGTCTGTAATTTAATCGTGATCCCACGTTCACGTTCCAAGTCCATATTGTCCAGTACCTGGTCTACCATTTCACGCTTGGAGAGCGCACCGGTATACTCCAGAATACGGTCTGCCAAAGTAGATTTACCGTGGTCAATATGAGCGATAATACAAAAGTTACGAATTCGTTCCTGCATATAGGTTCCTCCTCAAATACTACTGCAATACACATCACCACGTACACACCATATACACGCTGATCTGTATTGCATCAATATATCGTACCCTACATTATATCGTTTTTTCATCGCAACTTCAACAAAAACTTATGCACTTTCCCTATCATCCAAAGACAGACATAAAAGATAGGAAGAAATGAACCGATGCATATCCGCTCATGTTGTTCATTTTGTTTGTAACAATATTTATAATATGACCAGTCTGGTTAATATGGTTAGTTTCTTTATTGTTTGCTCTTATATTTTTTCTTTAATATATATTTATATACTCAACTAGTCATACCCACCATATCGCTGTCTAGAACTGGGCTGAACTAGTCATGCAACCCACCATAACTATGCATAACCCACCATATCATATAAACGTGACAAGATGCATAGTATGAATCGTTACTTTACTGTTTCCTCTTATATTTTTTCTGCAATATATATTTTATGTACTGAACTATGCATACCCTGCACATCGCTGTCTAGAACAGGGCTGAACTATTCACACAACCCTTCACAACTATGCACAACCCTTCACGTCATGCAAATATGCAAGGGAAACTATGATTTCTCACAGACTTATATAATATTAACATATATAAAACGAAATATCAACCCTAAAATATTTGTTTTACGAATATTTTTCATGTGCAAAATATCCTAACATAATAAAAGCCCCTGTGGTTACGAATTATCATCGTAATCGCAGGGGCCTATTTAATTTGTAACACTGC
>JAFNVD010000002.1 GCA_017383785.1 Peptococcaceae bacterium
AAAAGTTCGTGAAAGACTGGGCGAACTGATCTACAGAAAAGGTATGCGTGAATTCCTGCAGGCTGTAGAACTGGATCCAATCCCACAGATGGTTAAACATCCTCGTGAAAACCCATACTACTTCTGGTATCCAGAAGATTTTGAAGACTAAGCCGGAGGTGCAAGCTAATGATTTCTCAATTCGCTCCTACAGATATTGGACCACCTCATTATTGGGATAAAATGCCTGAAATGAGTAAGAAAAACTACGGACAGTGGCAGTACCATGAATACCTGAAACCAGGTGTTATGAAACACGTTGGTCCTGCTGGTGCTCTGTACACAGTACGCGTTGGTTCCCCACGTTTACTGTCTATCGAAACCTTAAGATGGTTTGCAGACATCGCTGACAAATACTGCGATGGCAAACTGCGTTTCACATCCCGTCACAATGTTGAATTCTTATTAGAAAAAGAAGAAAACATCGACGCATTAATCGCTGAAGTTGAAGCTGCTGGCTGGCCAGTAGGTGGTACAGGTAAATCCCTGAAAAACATCCTGCACACACAGGGTTGGGTACACTGCCACAGTGCTGCAACAGACGCTTCCGGTACAGTTAAAGCTGTAATGGACGACCTGTTTGAATACTTCAAAACAGATGATCTGCCAGCTAAACTGAAAGTTTCCATGGCTTGCTGCCTGAACATGTGTGGTGCAGTACACTGCTCCGACATCGCTTGGGTAGGTATCCACAGAAAAATTCCAAGAGTAAATGACGCGGAAGTAGCTAACAGCTGCGAAATTCCAAACATCATTGCTTCTTGTCCAAAAGCTGCTATCAGACCAAATCCAAAAGCTAAATCTGTAACAATCGACGAAAGCAAATGTATGTACTGCGGTAACTGCTTCTCCGTATGTCCTGCTCTGCCAATCGCAGACCCAGACAACGACGGTATCGCTGTATTCGTTGGTGGTAAAGTATCCAATGCTCGTACCGCTCCAACATTCTCTAAATTAGTAGTTCCTTACATTCCAAACGAACCACCAAGATGGGATTCTCTGGTTAGCACAATCAGAAACCTGGTTGAAGTTTGGGTTAAAAACGCTCGTAAAGGCGAACGTTACGGTGAATGGATCGAAAGAATCGGTTGGGAAAAATTCTTCGAAATTACCGGTCTGGAATTCACAGACAAACACATCGACGACTTTACATTCTCCGTTAAAACATTCCACACAGGTAACGGCTTCAAATTTACAAAATAATTTGGCTGCTTAACTGCTGTTGAAAACAAAATTTTTTATTGGGTGGTGCCAAACATGGCTGAATTCACACAGGAAGAATTAATGGCTAAAGTGTTAGAAGTTTTGGCTACTAAAGACAAAATGAAAAACAAAGAAATCGCTACAATCTTAGACGTTAAGAAAAAAGATGTAGACGTAGCTGTTAATGCACTGGCTATGGAAGGTAAAGTAGAATTCCTGTACTTAGGTACTTCTTACGTTACCTTACCAAAAGCGTAAGCTTTTTATCTGTAAACCGGACAGCCTTCGGGCTGTTCGGGTACAGTAAAAGACGGGAGGTATTACAATGAGTTTAGTGGAAGAATTGAACGGATATGTGGACTTCTGCTACGATTATATGGTTGAGATGAGGGATACCAAATCCAGCGAATATAAGCTCGGTGTTGCAGATGGTCTGGCACAGGCATTAGAAATGCTGTATCCATATCTGGAAGATTATCCGGAATTCGTTGACCCTCGCCACAAATATGATAAATTTAAAATGTAGAGGAGAAAGATTACCATGGCAAACATTGAAGTAAACGGCCAGACTGTAGAACTGGACGAAGACGGTTTCTTAGTAAACTTAGACGAATGGAACGAAGACGTAGCTAAATACTTAGCTAAAGAAGAAGGCGTTGACGAACTGAACGAAGACCACTGGAAAGTTATCAACTACCTGAAAGGCTACTTCGCTGAATACGGTATCGCTCCAATGGTACGTAAAATGACAAAAGAATCCGGTTACTCCCTGAAAGAAATCTACGATCTGTTCCCATCCGGCCCAGCTAAAGGTGCTTGTAAAGTTGCTGGTCTGCCAAAACCAACAGGTTGCGTTTGATTTATCGAACCTAGTAACCAAAACCCGGCTCTTGCAGCCGGGTTTTTTTATATGTTTTTCAAAAAACTAAAGTTAAATTGAGTACATATTTAAGTAATTGGGCGATTTTCTTATCTGACTTTAAAAAAATGAGATGGATTGAGATGGATATAGTAAATAAATAATTATACATAATACAAAAAATAAGAATTTTAATTCGAAGAATATATTTTCTGGAATTGAAATCTGCTGAGGTGAAAATATCGGGGATGTTTAACTAATTCCTATACAGTTAAACGTCGTTATTACACCGAAATCATTACAATTATTCAAGCGGTTATGTTTCTATAGCAGTAAATAATAAAATACAGAAAGAGTTCTGTATACATGCTTTATTTCGGTTTTCATTTAAGAAGGAACATGGTAATATAATGAGATATACGATGATCTATTATTTAAGGAGTTGCATAATAATGAGAAGTCATGAAGTTACTAAAGGCGTTGCTCGTGCGCCACATCGTTCCTTACTGTATGCTATGGGCTATCTGCCTGAAGATTTAGAAAAACCATTAATTGGTGTTGTATGTGCACATAATGAAATCATTCCAGGTCATTCTCATCTGGATCAGATTG
>JAFNVD010000114.1 GCA_017383785.1 Peptococcaceae bacterium
CTATATTTCTTATATCCTAATCGTAATCAATTGTTTCATCGCAGAATGTTTCACGTGAAACATTTCGGCGTGATACAATCATTTATCTTTATTCATCAGCACATAGGCAATAACAATACCACCAATGAGGATTGCACCTATGCCCAGCATGGCTACCATGGAAAACATCATTGTTTAGCCCTCCTGAGTTTGTGTATCTTCAGGTGCATATGTTTCGTCAATTTCAACATCGTGAATCACTTCATCGGTATTATTCCCCATCGGCTGTTCTTCCACTACTGTTTGATCTATATTTGTCTGATCTGCATTGGTTTGGTCTGTGTTATCGGACACATTACCGGCTGCGGCATCCTGCTGTGCTTGTGTAAAGCTGTCGTCCAGCACCACGGTATCCTGTGGTGTTTCCTCTACAGGTGGCTCTACAGGCTGAGGCGCAGGTTGCGGTTCTTGTTTTGGTACGATCTGTTCCGGTGTCACTTCTTCTAAGATATATCCGTATTTTTCAGGATCTATATCGGCCAACTGCAGCCAGTATTCTTCCAGACACAGGTCATTTTCATATAGATACTGTGCCACTTCTTTGCCTACATAGCGATAATGCCAAGGTTCATAAATAATTTTGGTAATATCACATTTATCGGATGGATAACGCAGCACATAACCATATTTCCAGCTGTTGGCCATAAGCCACTGCTGTTCTGCTGTTTTTTCCTGAGAATCATCTAATACCTGATGGCTTTTTGCTACGATATCTGCTGCCAGGCCGGTGTGGTGTTCACTGGTACCGGGATAAGCAACAACTGTTTTGGCTTTTTCAAATGCAGTATCATAATCATGGCCATAGCCTTGCTGTTTTTTTACCTGATTGTTGAACAAGGTAATCTGGCGGTCTACACTTCTATATGCAGAGCAAATGATTGGATCTAAGCCTTCTGCTCTGGCATCTTCCAGCATCTGACGCATATCTGCTGCGGCACGGGTATCCATTTTATATCCGCCAACCGTAACCAGTTCCATTGTGTAGTCTTTGGCGATTGGATGGGTGATATTTACCAGCATAGTTTTGTAAGATTCGTCTTCACTCACCACAGGAATCTGCGGTTTCTGTTCTTCTACCGGATCCTGTGCCACTACCGGCAAAGTTACGTTGTGTTCTTCTTTATCTTTTGCATCATTGCCGCAGCCTGTGAGGCCCATGCTTAAAAGCAATGCACATATTGTCAATATCACGGGAAAACGATGTTTCATCTGTTATTCCTCCTCTTGTTCCAATTAGAATCTTAATCTGCCATAACGATTGCGATAACGAATTTTGTTAATGGTGCGAATGATCAATATCACTGCTGCCAATGCAACAACAAGTTTAAACACGATGGACTCAATCACTGTGAAGAACAGCCATTTGAGTGTGTTGCGTTCTACTGTTTCATTGGCCAATAACTGTACAGTATCCAGCACTTTTCCGTCCCCGGTAATGGTTAAGGTACCAATGACTTGTCCTTTTTCTACAGGGGCATTGATACTGCCTTTTTTGTTTACCAACGCTTCATCAATGACGAAGTCATATTGAATGTCATGTACAGTAAACCCGTTTTGCTGTTCAAAGAATCCATAGGCAGATTCTGCACTGATTAAAGCCAGACTTTCTTGTTTGGTTTTGGCAAAGCGAATGTCAACGTCACGTACATATTGCTCTTTTTCATAAAACTCGTGAACGGTATAATCACGGAATGCCCAGTTGTAAAATGCTTTTGTCTCTGCAAAGTCGGTACGATTGCCATAAATATCAGCGCCCAGCAGCACCAGCATATATTTGGCATTTTCACCGTGGTCAATGTCTTTTTCCATGACGGTTACCAAGCATCTGCCCGCTGCCAATAAAGTACCGGTCTTAACACCTTTGATATCGTTGGAATAAAAATGCTCAGATGCAGGGTCCATGAGGAATACTGTCGTTTTCCATTTATACCCGAGCGGATTCATATTGGTAGGTGCAGAAGTATAGGTTTTGGTAGATACAATTTCCGCAAAGGTTTCGTTCTGCATCGCATATTTGCTAATGAGATACATATCGTAAGCGGTGGTATAATGATTTTCATCAAACAAACCGTTTGCATTGCAGAAATTGGTGTTCATAGCACCCAGTTCTTTTGCTTTTGCATTCATCATATCATAGAATGCGATATTGCTGCCGCCTACATGAAATGCCAGAATTTCTGCCGCATCGTTGCCGGAAGAGATAAGACATCCATACAGCAAATCTTTGATGGACATTTCTTCGCCTAAATGCAATCCTGCAGAGGATACATTGCCGCCTGCGGCCGCATACTGTGCTTCTACCCAGTCATATGCTTCTTTGGTATATACCACTTTCTCGTTCAAATCCGGACAATGCTCCAAAACGAGAATGGCTGTCATAATTTTGGTCAAGGATGCAGGATACATTTGTTTGTGTTCGTTTTTGTTGAACATCAAAGTATCGGTATGCAGCTCTACCATATAGTAAGCGCCGCCTTTGCTTAACATGGTCGGTTCATACATGTCGGCCACCGCGCCGGAAGCAAAGGCACAGGTTGGCAAAAAGCAGCACAAA
>JAFNVD010000115.1 GCA_017383785.1 Peptococcaceae bacterium
ATGCCAGGCGACAACATCAAAATGGAAATCGACCTGATCACTACTATTGCTATGGAAGAAGGTTTACGTTTCGCTATTCGTGAAGGTGGCCGTACAGTAGGTTCTGGCGTAGTATCCAGCATCATTGAATAATTAAATATTGGCTGAATAGGCTGATGATACAAGAGCAGCAGGAGATGATCCTGCTGCTCTTTTGTGTTGCTATGTAGAAGGGTATGCAACAAATTTTTTTTGTAAGTTATATATGGGTTCAGAGATAGGTTTTGTTATCGTAATGTTGGTATTTGCTTTATAATTTCTCTATAGCATACAATTGATAGGCTTGTGCCATTGAACTGGTGCAAGGCAGGAGGGCGATTACGATGCAACTGTGTACAGAACAGAAGAAAACAACATTAGAACAACTATCAGAAAATTTGGGTTATTTCTATAAAAATGGATGGGATGCTTTGTTTGACAATGGTATGGCCATTCAGGATGCTGTGTTAGCAGATATTTTGGCAATGGCCAAAGATAGTGCTTATGCCAAGGAGAACGGTTTTGCGAATGTGCAAACAAAAGAAGAATTTTTGCAAAAAGCGCCAATCAGTGACTATAATGATTATCGTCCATACATTCGTGACAATCTGAAAAATGATGCCGGTCAGCTCACAGCTCAAGAAACAGTATATTACCTGTTATCTACCGGTATGAGCAACCAAGGTAAATATTATCCGGAAACTAGATTGGGTGCATTGGCGCGCCAGTTAAATATTGATATTTGGAATATGATGGTGATGCAGACCGTACCGACAGTGAATCCGACAAATATGAAACTAATGGCGGTAATGACTTGCTTGCCATTGGATCAAGCGGAAAATGGGATTGTGGTACGTCGCACATCGGGACAGGCGGCCAAAGAATTGTGGGAACGTCATCCGCAGTTTTATGTGTATCCGTATGAGTTTTTAGAAGCACAGCTGCCGGAAGATGACAAGGATTACATGGCGGCGCTTTATGTACTGAAAGAAAAGAAATTCAACAAATTATGCTGCAATAATATGGCGTACTTCGGAAATATTCTAGACTGGATTGAAAAACGTCCTAATACCATGATTCAGGATATTCGCACCGGTACCATGTCGGTCAACTTGCCAATAGAAACATGGGAGCAATTAGCCCCATCTTTTGAGGCGGATCCTGCCCGTGCCGATGAGCTGCAAGCACTGCTAGATGAATATGGCAAGTTGCCGTTAGAAAAAGTATGGCCTGATTTTGCATTTGTAGGGACTTGGATGTCCGGCACTGCCGGAATGTTGGCAAAAGCTGTACGCCGTCGTTTACCTGCATCTGTAAAATGGATTGCAGAAAGCTATGGAGCAAGCGAGGGGATGTTCACTCTTCCGCGAGAGTTTGACAATGCTGCAGGCCCGTTAGCAAGTTTTGTGGGATATTTTGAGTTTTTGCCGCTGGATCAGAGCAGTGGGCCTGTTAATATGACAGAAGTAGAAATCGGGAAGTATTACGAACTGATTGTTACGACCTATTCGGGTCTATATCGTTATAATTTACATGACATTGTACGTGTAGACGGATTTACCGGTGACACGGCCAATGTTGAGTTTGTATGTCGCAGCAGCGATATTTTAGAGCTGCGTAATCAGCGACTCTATGGCTTTGAATTTTTGGAGCTTATGGAACAAGTGCAGAATGATAGCCAGTGTCCGATGACCATCTATCAAGCCTATGTAGAAGATGGTGCACTGTCAGTCATTGTACAGCCGGATCATGCAGAATGTAATGGAGAAGGTCTGTATGCTTCATTACAACGTATAACAGCTAGCAAAGGGATTCCTTTGGGGAACTTGTATTTGATGGACAAGCAATATTGTGCGACTCTGTTCAAATCCTTCACGCAGTTTGGTCGTACGACTCAAACAATTAAACTGCCGCTGATTATGAAACGTAAACCTTTTGAAGAGTTGGTGAAACAAATTTACCATGCAGAATCGTAAAACTATGTATGACAAAGAAATATATCATGCGATTTTCGAGCCGGATGCAAGTAATCCGGCTTCTGCCATGCCGGAACGATTGAGTGCAGTGCATCCACTGAAAGTGTATGATAATTTGCCATCCTTGTATGAGGATTGCGAAGCAGTACAGCGTAAAGTGCTGGAAGAAATTTTGATACGTGCTCAGGGTACTGCTTACGCTGCTGACCATGATTTGAACGGGGTATATACCTTAGAGGCGTGGCGCAATGTTGCAAAAGCCACACTGTATGCTGATTATCAGCCATACGTGGAACGGGAAATGGAAGGCCATATTGGGCAGCTGTACAATGCGGAAACAGCATTGTATGTAGCTACTACCGGCAGTACAGGTAATATCAAATATTTTCTGGAAAGCAAAGCCGGAAATACTGCTAAAGATTTTATGATGACGGTACGAGGACTGTATTTGCGTCATACATTGCCAATCATCGCCAATATGGAAGCTAAAAATCTCACCATAACCAACTATGCTCCGTTAGATAATGGGCACGACAAACAGACCCTAACAGTACGTGCTTCCGGGCAAACTGCACGTAATATTCGCAAACGCACCGGTACCATGAATATTCTTTCCGTGGAATTCTGGGAAACTTCCGGTATTGCTGCTCGTGACCGCGATTATTTGATTGCAGTATATGCATTAAATGAAGCGATGTTTAGCAAAGTTTGCTGCAACAATTTGATTCATTTTGGCCGTATTTTAGATCGCATTATAGCGGAAGGGCAGCAAATGATTCAGGATATTAGAACCGGTGAATTTTCGGTACCAATGCCGGAGGAGGCTCGTAGCTTGCTGCGAGAGGAATTTTTGCCTAATCCTGATCGAGCAGACGCGTTACAAGCAATCTACGAAAAACATAATTGCCTCATTACTTGCCCCGATGACATTGAAGCTATTTGGCCGGAACTACAGGCCGCTATGGGCTGGCTTGCCGCATCTGTAGGTCGTGATGCGCGTGAAGTGCTGCGTCGCTTGCCGAAAAAGGTAAAATGCCATGATATGGGCTACGGTGCCAGTGAAGGGAAACTCACGATTCCAATGAAGCTGGGTTCTGCTACGGGTGCGTGTGCACCATTTAATTGTTTTTATGAATTTTTGCCGCTAGAGCAAAAAGGGAATAAGGATGTCCAGCCGTTATGTATGTGGGAAGTAGAAAAAGGAAAACATTATGAATTAATGATAACCACATATTCTGGTTTGTATCGATACAATATGCTGGACGTAGTAAAAGTAGTGGACTTTATTGGACGTACACCGATTATTGTATTCTGCGGTAAAAGCAGTGATCGGCTAATCGTTGATGGAAAAACAATTTACGGATATCAGATTGCTGATGCCGCTCAAGTGGTAGAAGGTCAGCTTGGGATAGAGTTCGATTTGGTGCAAGCGTTCGTCACGGATAATGGATATGCTGTGATGCTTGAGACAAAAAATCAAGTAAACTACGATGTGTTAAAACAGACGATTGGGCAGGTGGCAAAGGCGCAGTGTGGTTATGTGCCGGACACCATTTATATTATGGATCATCAGTATAAAGATAGCCTGTTTACTGAGCGTACCCGCATTGATCGCGGGGCGTGTGGAATTAAGTTACCGATTGTAATTAGCGAAGTACCAAAACAGCACATTATGCAAGTATTATAAATAAAAAGAAAAGGGGTGTCCAAGGACCCCTTTTTGTGTGCGTTATGACAGATTGTATTAAATAACCGATGCGACAATACTTGCCAACTCTTTTAACAGAGGATGGGGATTGGTTTCCGGGTAAAGGGTAGCATGATAAATGATCTGCTGAGCCCCTTCTAATGGACGGGCGACAAAATGCTTGTTGTCCAGCATTTTATCAAACACATAGCGCGGCATTAACGATACCACATCCATTTCTTTCATGAGAAGACGGTGGACTTCGGTGTTGTTAGATACATACAAGGCACGTTGCGCATTATTGCCCGATGTTTTGAACAAAGGTACAACATTCAGATAAGTGAATGGACGAGTGGCGATATCGGCCTGTTCAATCACTTCTTTAGAGGCTAACGGTGATGCGATGGAAGCGCAAGCGACCAAACGGTCAGTCAGCATAATGTTGTGATGGAACGTATCTGCATCATATTCGGTTAGCTGTTCTAAGAAGAAGTCTTCATTGATACTCAGAAAGGCAATGTCACATTTTTTTTCTTTGATGGCCGGGACGATATCATGATAGCTGGCCTCTCGGATAGAAATGCGGATTTTTGGATGCCGCTTCTGAAAAACGGCAATCGCCATCGGTAATACACCGCTTACCAGCACAGAAGATACTAAGATTTTTATCTGTTTTACGGATTTATCTGATTGATTGTTTTGTAACGCAAATTGGTTTTGCAGTGCATCATATTGTTTGAGAAATGGGTCGCTTAATTCTAAAAGATCTCGTGCTTCTTTGGTGAGAATGACACCGAAAGGAGAACGATCTAACAGGGTGACATTCAATTCTTTTTCTAATTGTCGAATATTGTTTGACAAAGATTGTTGGGAAAGAAAGAATCGGTTTGCCGTTTTCGATATGGAATTGGTAAATTGTAAATCGCTTAGATAACGCAACTGTTCAATACGCATAGTATGCCTCCTAAACAAAACAATAGCATCATGTTGAATTACTTGTATTATACGTGTTGTACTGTGATTTGTAAAGCAATCTAGCTAATGATACAAAATATTTTTGTGTGAGATAAAAACATAAAGAAGTGACTATTGTAATCATGTTTGGATTGCGCTAAAATATATAAAATATAGACTATTCGATAGTATACAGAACTAGCGTGTTGATGTTTGAAGGGAGTATGAAAGAGAAATGCAACTAAAGAAAGAATTGAATGAATGGTTTGGCAATGCCAAAGGGGATATTTTAGCCGGGCTTGTATCGTCTTGCGCTGTTATTCCGGAAGTAGTAGGCTTTTGTATTGTAGCTGGCATTAGTCCTATGATGGGTTTATATGCATCGTTTTGGCTGACTGTATTGATGGCATTTATCGGTGGGCGTCCGGGTATGATTTCTGCTGCTGCCGGCTCTATGACTATGGTTATTGTAAGTTTGGTACGTGACCATGGGCCGGAATACCTCATGGTAGCTACCATTTTGTGCGGTGTAATCATGGCAATTTTAGGTGTTTTAAAAGTCGGGAACTTAGTAAAGCTGATTCCGAACAGTGTAAACATTGGGTTCGTAAATGCGTTGGCGATTTTGATTTTCACTTCTCAGTTTGTAAACTTTGAGGGTGAAGGATGGCAGATGTATGCGTTGGTAGCGTTGGGGATTGCTATCATCTATCTGTTCCCAAGAGTGACAAAAGTGGTACCGTCTACACTGGTAGCGGTTATCGTGGTAACTGCCATTGCAATCTTTGGTGATGTGCAGGTGCGTACCATTGGCGATATCGGCAATATTACAGCGACATTGCCGGCATTCCACATTCCTGCAGTGCCATTGACATTAGAGACCTTATTGATTGTATTGCCATATTCTTTCTCTTTGGCATTGGTTGGTTTGGTAGAAACCTTATTGACCTCTAAAGTAATTGATGAAATGACAGATACCGTAGGGGACCGCAACCGTGAATGTCGCGGTTTGGGGATTGCCAACGTGGTATCCGGTTTCTTTGGCGGTACTTGCGGTTGTGCGATGATTGCACAGGCGATTGTAAATGTCAACTCCGGTGGTCGTGGCAGATTGTCCAACTTTACCTCCGGTACATTCCTGATGGTATTGATCTTCTTATTGAACGATTTTATGGTGCAGATTCCACTGGCAGCCTTGGTAGCAGTTATGATTACAGCTTCTATTGCTACTTTTGACTGGGATTCTCTGCGCAACTTAACCAAAATGCCACGGACTGATGCTTTGGTAATCGTGGTAGTTGTAGCGGTAGTTACCGTTACAAGCAATCTTGCGTACGGGGTAGTAATTGGTTTGGTAATGACAGCAATCTTCTTTGCGATGAAAATGTCCAAAATCAAAGTAGAAAAAGCTATGCATGGTAATACCGTGACATACAATGTTATCGGTCAGGTTTTCTTTGCATCTACCGAACCAATGATGGATGCATTTGATTTCAAAGGTGATGCAGAGTTCGTTATTTTAGACTTCACAAATGCAACTCTTTTGGACGAATCCGCAGCAACAGCATTGAAAAAATCTGTGAGCAAATTTGAAGGCTATGGCAAACAGGTAGAAGTACGCGGGCTGGATGCAAGCAGTGTCGCTTTGGTGAGCACACTGTATGGTCCGAAAAAACAGAGCATATAAAAGACAAGGACAGGAGGAATTCGTATGTTAAATTTAGTAGCACCGGGTCCGAAACTGATTGTAGCAAAAACAGAAAACCAACTGGCGCTGAAACAATATTTGCAAGAACAGTTCCAGGCTGTGGAAATGGAGCAGCTAGGCTTAGGAACAGACTATCATAGTATCAAATGTATTGTATGCGTGGCAGATGCTGTGCAGCCGGCTGCAGGGCTTCTCTATTTAGGGATGACGCAAACTGTTGAGTATGTATTGTGCCAATTGATGCATGCGGAAGCAAAACCGCTGATTACAGCTGTGCGCGCACTGCCGCAGGTAATTGTGTTCAATAGTTTAGGGGAACATGCCCCTGTGGTAGATAAAATGCAAGCAGAGTTTCAGTGCGAGCGTGTGGCAATTCGAGATGTACTGCAGCGTGAAAATAACGAAGGGGTTATTGTCGTATTTTTGATGCAGGAAACAGAAGGCGGACGCGCATTTTATCAGGAGACCTTATTTGTACAACAGTCTTATGAAGATTTAATCGGTTATTTGCGTATCCATGCACCTCGCTATTTGGCAAAAGCGTTTGCACCAAATGCATGGCATATGGTGGATTTGCACATTTACGATCGCTATGAAGTATATGATTTGCAATACAAACGTATGGTAAAAGCCATTCAGGCTTTGGGCTTGGGCTATATCGTGACTGAAACCTGGAACCGTGAAGTAAGCACATTTTCTGACCCGGTAGGCACTTATCATATTCGCTTGCTGACATTTTTAGAACCACTGGAGCTGAAAAAACTGCTTGTGGGCTTAGAGTATAGTGCGAGCAATCGCCGTATCGTAGATTTGAATTTAGTATGGCACAACAAAAAGGTGTCTTGGAAAAACCTGCTGGATAACAAAGAAATCCGCAAACAGCTGAAAGACACCACAGCACCGTTTTTTCCAAAATCCAATTTCTTTGCAGTGCAAAATGATAAAGCATTGTTGATCAAACATTGTGTAGAAACTGTGCAGGGCAAGCTTTCCGAAGAAGACAAAGAAGCACTGCGTGAGCTGGAGCGTGCCATTGTGGCTCTTGGCAAAGAAGATGAAGAATAATTTTGAAGAAAGTATGTTGCAGGTATAGGAGGAGAAAGCCTATGTTCCATTTTGTATATGCTGATGAAGACGGTAATGGCTATATCAATGAAGATTACTTTGGCTTAGGGCTTTTGGGGGCAAGCTTTGTAGAGCCTGGAGAAGATGAAGTGATTCCATTGCCGGAAGGTGCCAGCCTCACAATGATTCCCAACCGTACACCGGTAGTGATTAACGATGTAGATCAGTTTGTATTGTATCCGGAAGAAGGCTGGGTAATGGGCGCATTGCTGCCGCAAGGGTATACCCGCACACTGCTACCTGCCTTTGTCAACAAGGATGGAGCAGATGGATTGCCGCTCTTTGGGTATTCTGCTGTGTTTGCAGCAGAGGATGGGGAGCTGTATGTTGCGGCGGTACCTACCGATGAAGACTACAAATGGAATCCGCAATATTTTAATACCGACGATTTGGCAGAACGTGTAGCAGCGCTGCAGGCCAAATTTCCGGACAATCGTCTGTTGCAACAGCTGGGGCACTGTGCCCATACCTATGGCTGCTTTACCGCACAGAACATCTTTTATCACCGCTGGGAAGGTGGTATTCCGGTATCGCCTGTATGCAATGCCCGCTGTTTGGGATGCATTTCCTTACAGCCAAGTGAGTGCTGTCCATCTCCGCAAAGTCGTCTGACATTTGTGCCGACCGTGAAGGAAGTGGTGGAATTAGCCGTACATCATCTTACCGATGCAGAGGATGGCATTGTAAGCTTTGGGCAAGGCTGTGAAGGTGACCCTAGTATGCAAGCTGATTTGATTGCAGAAGCGATTAGAGAAATTCGTAAGCAGACACCGAACGGCACCATTAATATGAATACCAATGCCGGGAACACCGCAGGCATTAAGAAAGTCATCGATGCCGGGATTGACTCTCTGCGTGTGAGCTTAAATAGTGGTACTGATGCAGTGTACAATGCTTACTATCGTCCGGTAAACTACAGCTTAAATGATGTACGTGCTTCCCTGCGGTATGCAGCAGATCACGGTGTATACACCTATCTCAATCTGCTTACCTTCCCGGGAATCAACGACAGTAGCGATGAAATTGAAAGTCTCATTCAGCTGGTACAGGAAAACGATGTCAAGGCCATTCAAGTGCGTAACTTGAACATTGACCCGGATACCATGAAACCAATCGTGGAACTCTTGCAAGGGGAAGCGGTGGGAGTACCAACCTTCCTCAATATCTTAGCAGAAGAACTACCGGAAGTGGCAATCGGCAACTACACCAAACCGTATCAGAGAAAACAGTAAAACCTTAAAATCAATATACAACCTATAAAATTAACCTGTGCAATACAGTGTGGAAAAAGTAAAAATCCCGCAAAAAAATAATTGACTATTTTCTGCGGAAATAGTATACTATCTAACTGTAGTGTGTAACTAGAGTAGTTTTTTAATATGAAATTTAGAAGATAGACCAAGAAAGAGGTGTAATAAATGAGAGAAGGTATTCACCCACAGTATGATACTGTAAAAGTTATCTGCGCTTGCGGTAACGAATTCGAAACCAGATCTACTATCAAAAAAGATATCAAAGTAGAAATCTGCGCTCAGTGCCATCCATTCTATACAGGTAAACAGCGTGTTCACGCTGCTGCTGGTAGAGTAGAAGCATTTAACAAAAAATTCAACAGAGGCTAATTGCCTTGAGGTAGAGCATCGGTTTACACCGGTGCTCTTTTTATTTTTCATCGATGCATACATTTGTAGAGCTGCTTGTTTTTAACTCGATGTTTGTTCTATTTTTGTTTCATTAATATTTCTAATCATGTGTAAAATGCGTGTAAAATACAAAGAAAATCGTTGACGGTAACAGTCGTTTTCAAGTATTATATAGAGGATAATGAACTTTTTGCGCCCTCTCGGATTGGCGCACTGTTTTAGGTAATAATTTGATTGAAAATATATCAGTAAGGGAGGTGCTTTAGTTGAAAACAAGAGATTTGTTGAAAGACGAAACCATCGTTGGAAGCCCAAAGAAACACTTAACCGTGCTGGCTGTTGTGCTGTTTGCGTTCTGGATTTTACTCTCTGGTAAAATGGATCTGAAATTCTTAACCTACGGTGCATTGACTGCTGTTGTTTCCGCGTATATCTGCGTGCCATTGCTGCTGATGCCAAACGCTGACGGTACCAAAAAATATTTCATTTTCGATGTAAACTTGGGGAAATATTTTATGTACTGGTTGTGGCTGTTAAACGAAGTGCGTAAAGCAAACATTGACGTTGTAAAAGCGGTTGTACGTTCTGAACTGGATATCGAGCCGATGGTAGCAAGATTCCGTATCAAATTCGACAACCCAATGGCGCACACCACTTTGGCCAACTCCATTACCTTGACACCGGGTACTGTTACTTTGAATGTAACAGATGACGGTCTGTATGAGGTACATGCGTTGAACCAGGGTTTCGCAGACGGCTTGTTAGAAGGCGGTATGCAGGAAAAAATCGCTGAATTGTTTGGCGAACCATTTATTTATGAGGTAGTAGAGGAAGGAG